>JAUZQR010000061.1 GCA_030950865.1 Mariprofundaceae bacterium
GTTGAAAAGTTACGTCAAAGCAATGTCCGTGCAGCTATTCAGCAAGTGTCACCCAATGCAAACCTTGGACTACTTGGCCTGAGTTTTTTGAGTGCTTATAAAATGAGCATTGACCATGATCAACATATCATCACCTTGGAACCACGTTAATGTCTAAGCGCATGCAAGTAAGCTGCATTCAAATGTGCTCTGGTCATGATATTGAAAGCAACCTTTCCAAAGTCGAAAATTTCTTAAAAGAAGTTGCTGAAAAAGGCTCAAAATTGGTTCTTTTGCCAGAAACTTTTTCATTTATTGCTCAAGATAGTCAAAAAAAGATAAAAAATGCAGAAAAAACACATTTAATCCTTGAGTTTCTTTCACAACAAGCCAAACAATATCAGCTATGGATTATCGCTGGCTCCACGCTTTGCCCTGCCGAGCATGGTGATAAACTTTACAATCGCTGTCCTATTTTTACACCCGATGGCACGCAACACTCAAGCTATGATAAAATGCACCTATTTGATGCTGATTTAGGTACTGAAAACTGGCAAGAATCTGAATCCATTGAAGCAGGCAAAGAGCCTGTATCTGTTAGCATAGATTCCGATTGGAAAGCAGGCATTTCGATTTGTTATGATTTACGTTTCCCTGAACTTTATCGCCACTATAGCGCCCAAGGCTGCAATATACTCACCGTTGCTGCTGCATTTACTGTGCCAACAGGAAAAGCCCATTGGGAGACATTATTGCGCGCCCGCGCTATTGAAAATCAGTGTTATGTGCTTGCATCGGCTCAATACGGCAAGCATAGCGATGGCAGAGAAACCTATGGGCATAGTATGATTATTGACCCTTGGGGAAAAATCATTGCAGAGCTTGCCAATGGTGAAGGCATCATCACTGCTGAACTGGATTTATCACGCCTTCAACGTATCCGAACATCACTACCCGCCTTGCAGCACAGAAGCATCTATATCACTTAACGAGAGGCATTAGTTAGGTGCTTTTTCTGATAAGCGATTCATAACATACTTATGCAGAACACTGGACATAAGGGTTTGATAAGGAAGCCCCTCAATCAAGGCTCTTTCTTGCAATAACTCAAGATCTCTCTCAGACATGCGAATATTCACACGCTTACCTTTTTTAAATGTGCTTGTTGCCGCAGCTTTGTACTTGTTAATTTCGGAATGATTGGAAACAGATACCCATTCTTCATGTTCATAAGAGTGAAGAATTTCTTTTTCTTCTTTATCAAGTTTAAGACTCATCTGGTACCTCCATGTATTTCTTGGTTGCTTTTCGACTTGGAATAATTGTCTTTAAAAATATTTCAGTTTCATTTTCAACAAATGGAATCAAATAGGCATAGTTTTCAATGCGTACAATAAACATTTTTTGATTCGGGTATTTTAATAAATTCGGATGTTGAACAATGTCCAACAAACCTTCCCGCTCAATATGATAAATCACCCGCTCAAAAGAAATGCCTCGCTCTTGAATAAGCAGCGCATCCTTATCTGAATTCCAAGTAAAATGCTTCACACACAAACCTTAGTACATTGTGTGCCTTTTGCAATCATCCTGTATATTTAACGCTTTTAAACGCCCTTTTTAATCACCTGTTAGGTTACGATTATTCATAAACCTCAAAACGTACATTGGGTGGATCAAAGGGTATAAGACCTTCTGTATCCGTCATTTTAAAAAACTTTAACTGTACGCTTGACATACTAAAGCAGTATTTTGGATTAAATTTTAACTTGGCTGCGTTGTTATATACGAAGGGAGCAACACTAGGTACTCCTTCCCATTGCAAAGAATAACCATTTTGAGACATCCAAAACCTAGCCGCTTCTGATGAGGCAGCCATAAAATCATGAGACCCTAATGATTTATGTTCTATGGTTACGATGTTCCTTATAAATCGAAAGGTTTTATCTTCTCGGTATTCAAATGCAGCCGCGACAGTTATCGGGCTATTTCTTTCTTCTTTTTTTAATTCACCATGTTTCCAATAATCACCAGCATCTGAAATTATTTGATGAGCACGTGACAATTCGTTAATTTGCTTATCATTTAGTTCTGAACTATCAACTTGATGCCTAATAGATACTGCAATACTACCTGCTAACCTAGTTATATCCGAGAGGTCTGGCTGAAAAGCATATTGTTGAGATAGCAATAAGTTTAATTCATCCCAGGGTTTAAGTATATCATTTATGAATCTATGGTGAGTCATTTTAGTAACCTAACTTGGTAATACGTGTGCTCGATTGTCCATGTGTTATGATCCTAATTTCCTTGCCATTTCATATTAAAGGCAAAGTAGGCAATTCTTAGATTAACTTTATACACAATAGAAATCATGTAAGTTTAACAACTTGATGTCAAATTTCTGGATATAGCAACTTGAATAAAATCCTATTTTACAGTGCTCCTAATAGTGCGCTAAAAGCCCAACCAAACAGATTACAATCAATGCCCCACCAATAGCTTGTTTGAAATAGCCGCCATCACCAGCAATAAGCTGATGGTGCAATTTCAAACCAATCATATGCCCTACCGCAGCACATGGCAGCAACCAAAGATGGACTGACCACCAGAAGTTCACACCTGCCGATGCCAAGACCGATAACTTCATCGAAACCAAAACAAACCAAAGTACAAACAAGGTGTTGCGCACCTGTGCTTTGGATACTCGGTGCATGGCAACAGCTACAATCAAGGGCGCACCCGTTAACGATACACCTGCAATATACCCGCCCAAGACCAGTAACACCCTATCCACCCATACACTTTGGCTTTGAATCTGATATTTCAGCAAATAACACACGCCATAAAACAGCGTAATGCTATAAATAAAGACAACCAACCATGCTGTTGGAAGTGTTAATAAACCAAATACGCCCAACAAAGTAGGCACAAACATAATCGCCAGCGTTCGGCGAACAAAGAGCCAATCAACATGCGCTAGTTTTGAACCCACTGTAATCGAGCTGAAAAACAACAAGTGCACACCAATCAAGGGCAACCAAATAATCGGATTATCAATCACCAACAGTAATAATGGCAAACCCAATGCAGCTCCGCCAAAACCAAGCCCTGAACGCACAAATCCCGTCCAAACAAATATCAGTGCTGTAGCAATATATTGCCAGAGTAAAAGGTCATTCATGGTTTTGTGTTACAGCTTAATGCGTTCAGAAGGGTGCGTGATAGGCCGAGCTGCTAACAACTCACGGGTATAATCATGTTGTGGCTTAGCAAATACATCGGCAACACCGCCCTGCTCCACCACCTTGCCATCAAACATCACCAACACCCTATCGGCAATATGCTGAATCACCGATAAATCATGGGAGATAAATAAGTAAGCCAAATTTGATGTTTTTTGCAATTCTTTTAACAGGTTCAAAATCTGTGCCTGCACTGATACATCCAAAGCTGAAACAGGTTCATCCAATACCAACACCTTCGGTTTCACAATCAAGGCGCGTGCAATGCCAATACGTTGCCTTTGCCCACCTGAAAATTGGTGTGGATAACGCTGCATAATGGAAGCACTCAAACCACATTGTTCCAAAACATCGACCACCGCATCACGGCGCTGCTCTTTATTCATATCAGGACGATGCACCCGTAAACCTTCTGCCACACTTTCCCAAATACGCATGCGTGGATTCAATGATGCAAAAGGATCTTGAAATACCATTTGAATTTGATGGCGTTGCAAGCGCAAAGTTTTACCTTTTAAATGTGTTACATCGTTTCCTTGCCAAGCTATTTCACCATCTTCACTATCAATCAGACGCATGGCTAAGCGTGCTGTGGTTGATTTCCCACTACCCGATTCACCCACAATTGCCAATGTCTCACCAGCATGCAAATGAAAGCTCACATTATCCACTGCCTTTTTAGACTGTCCTTGGCTTAATAAACCACCACTTTGGAAGGTCTTACTCAATCCTCGAACTTCTAACATGATACATCCGCCTTAGGATTCACCTGTACATGCACACAACGGGCAATATGCTCACCATCTTGCCACGCATCAGCCGCTACAAGCTTCTGACAATCGGCATCAGCATGCGGACAACGCGCTGCAAAACGACAACCTTGTGGCCACTCGCCAGGTGCGGGAACCTGCCCTTCAATCACCGTCAAAGCCTGTCCATCCTGCGCGACTTCAGGTCGACAACCCATCAAAGCCTGTGTGTAAGGGTGAGCTGGAGCATTAAAAATATCCATCACGGCACCGCTTTCCACAACCTCTCCAGCATACATCACCACCACATCATCACACATCTCAGCAACCAGACCGAAATCATGGGTCACCAACAACATGCCCAAACCTTTGTCTTTTTGTAGTTTTCTAAGCAATGCAATAATGCGCTTCTGCACTGATACATCCAACGCCGTGGTCGGTTCATCTGCAATAATATAATCAGGGTTTGCAGACATTGCCATCGCAATCAACACACGCTGGCGCATACCACCCGACAAAGCATCGGGGTATTGCTGCAAAAGATGCTTCGTATCTTGTAAGCCTACATCTTCTAATAATTGAATGGCATGTAACTGAGCATCGTGATGGTTTAAATTCAAATGCAAACCAATCACCTCAAGCATCTGACTACCAATCGAGAACACGGGATTTAGTGCTGTCATCGGCTCCTGAAAAATCATGGCAATTTGTCCGCCACGCACCTTTCGCAATTGTTTTTCAGACATCGCAAAAAGGCTTTTACCATGCAATTGAATATCGCCACTGATTTTATTAATGCCTTGATGTTCACCCAAACGAAGAATGGATTGTGCGGTTAGCGTCTTGCCACAACCAGACTCTCCAACCAAGCCCATCACACGCCCAGGTTTTATGGATAACGAAACATGGCTAACAGCAGCAACGGCTACCTGTTGCATCGGAACGGTCAATGATAAATCGTTTATTTCAAGCATGAGCCTAAGTGTGACAAAAGGAAGATAAGCTTTCCAGTCTAGAAATTTCTTTTACATGAAACAAACCACAATGCAAGCCCTTATTGTTACATATATGTAAAGTTCTCCACAATATATCACCCAATGTCCACTTAACCACAATATGCATTAAATCTACATTTACATAATATCATAACTTATTATTATAAAAGATTAAAATACATGTGATTAAATAATAGGCATCATGTCATATAGAGACTCAATGTGACAAATTCAACAAAAGAAGGAAAGTCATCCACAAAGTTATCCACAGATTATGTGGGTAACATTTGAAGTGCTTCATTAACAACAACTTAGCCTATTCTTGCAAAATACAAGCACTCAAAAATAGCGATTATCAAGCCTCTCTTTTATCTTGTTACTTTAATGGAGCAAACAGTGCATCCATATCATCGGGTGTCCAAAGCTGTTTGCGTGCCGCCCCTTTCTGATATATTCCTTCCGCCAATTCGCGCTTTCTATCCTGTAATTCAAGAATTTTTTCTTCGACTGTTCCCTCTGTGATAAGTTTATAAACAAATACTGATTTATCTTGCCCAATCCTATGCGCTCTATCGGTTGCTTGATTTTCAGCAGCAGGATTCCACCACGGGTCATAGTGAATGACCGTATCCGCTGCCGTTAGGTTCAAGCCAACACCACCAGCCTTTAAACTAATTAGAAATAATGGCACTTCATTATTTTGGAAGCGCCTTACAGGGGTCTCCCTATCCTTGGTTTTTCCTGTCAACGTCACATAATCAATATCAAGAATTTTCAATTCTTCCTCAATCAATTTAAGCATACCTGTGAATTGTGAAAACAGTAAAATACGTCGACCTTCTTCAATCATCTCAACCAACATTTCTCGCAACATTCCCAGCTTTGCAGAGTCAGGAACAGTTACACCTTCTTCACCCACACCCTTCACCTAACGGGGGTCACAACAGACTTGGCGCATTTTAAGCAACGCATCAAGTACAATAATCTGACTTTTATCCATGCCCAATGTCGCCACGGCATCGCGTACCTTCTTCTGCATCGCCAAACGTACACTTTCATACATTTCACGTTGCTGCTCACTCAAATCAATACTACGAACCATTTCAGTCTTCGGAGGTAACTCTGCTGCCACATCCTCTTTACTACGACGCAACAAGAATGGTCGAATACGCAAATTCAAAGCATTCTGACGTGCTACATCACCCTCTTTTTCAATCGGTTTGCGAAACAACTGCATAAAATTCTTTTGGTCATACAAATAACCAGGCATAAGAAAATCAAATTGCGCCCATAATTCGCCCAAATGATTTTCCATGGGTGTGCCTGTCATACATAACTTATGAGCCGCATCAAGTTTGCGAACCTGCTGCGCCATTTTAGAGCGTGGGTTTTTAATATATTGTGCTTCATCCAAAATCAATAAATGCCAAGGTTGCATTTGCAACACTTCAAAATCTCGCACCAATAGAGGGTATGTGGTTAAAACCAAGTCATACTCTTGTAACGAACCAAAGTGTTTGGCACGTTCCGAACCATGTAACACCAAGACCTTCAAACTCGGTGCAAACTTTTCTGCCTCACGTCGCCAGTTATACATCAAACTGGTCGGGGCAATCACCATGGCGGGGGTTTCTAAACGCCCTTGTTCTTTTTCTACTAAAATATGTGCCAATGCCTGCACGGTTTTACCTAATCCCATATCATCTGCGAGAATAGCATTAAGCTGCATTTCTCGTAAAAACTGCAACCAGCTCAAGCCTTCACGTTGATAATCGCGCAATTCAGCTTGCAATAATATAGGCACTTCACATACAGGAATAGCCTGCAAATCTGAAAGTTTCTTCATATGCTGAAGCCATACACTGCTACTCACCTGCACAGGCACTTCAGAGTCTTTCAAGCTTTCTTCCAACGCCAACATTTGCGGTGCGCTTAACATCACTTCTTGCGGTTTATGACTAGCAAACACATCCAGCATATAATGCAAAATATTGGCAATCATCTCACCTGGTGCTGCCAGCATACGCCCATCAAGCAACGGCAAAGCAACCGTTTCTTTGCTCTTTAACTCCAATAATGCGGCTTCTTGCAATAAAGAGGGTTGCATACCAACCCAACGCCCCAAAACTTCTATTAAATCAATCGCTTCACCATCATCCAGTGTTACCGTGAATGAAGTCTGCCCCATCAAACTATTACCCTTATCACCGTGGTTTCCCATATTTAATTGCCACGATTCTGCTGTTTCCATGCGATAAGCAAAATCTTGAGAAATTTCTACACAAAAGCCCTTTTCCTTCAAAACAGGCACTTCATGTAGCACCCATTCAGGCCAATAATTATGATCATGCAGACTAAAGTAATGTTTGTTAATATGCTTACGGTTACGCGGCATATAATCATCAGCCAAAGCATGCAAACCTGCATCATACAAACATGAAACAGCTTCCGCTTCAGCAGTCCTATCACGCTCAAAATCAATCACTACGCCATGCGAAACGGTACGAAATATTGGGTTGTCAGATGCACCAAAAGGCAATTTATGTCCATCATAATCAAATACCAATGCTACAATATGACGTTTTTCAGGCTTAGGGCGATCAAGTTGTAATTCCTTGCTTAACAACTGCACAACAGCAATCGGCGCAACACTACGACGTTGGTATTGCAGGCGTTTAGGCATGGGTACACCAGCAGGCAACTGCTCTGCAATATCCTCTAAATCCTCATCTGAACATTCCAAATCCAATTTTGGCATATTCAAAAGAAGCTCTGCCACATCAGGCAACTGCCCACTCTCAATGGGTCCAGCAAGATGATTTTTGCTATCAATATACCATGGTGGTGATGTGGCAAGCACGTGTCCTTCTTCAACAGGCTGCTGCAAAGCCAACTGTAAATGTTGTGCTCCGTGCGAATCACTTTCCCAGAAAAATTCGCCAGTACATTTTTCAGCAAGCTTCAATGCAGGTGTATTATAATCCAACCAATGACAGCGCTCTGTTGCCAATAGATTGCGCAATAATGCCAAGCCTGCCTCACCCTTTAATGTATAATTCCGCAATGAAATCGACAACGAACAATCATTTGCCACTGTTTTTAAAATATGCTCATCGGATGATAAAATATACTGCGGAATATTATGTCCCAATATATTGCTTGCCTGATAAGCATTGGTCTTACCATAACGTCCATCTTTTAAAATACGCGCGGTTAAAAAACGCAATCCAACATGGCGGCTATGCGCTTCAGGTTCAAGAATATAAAGCAGGCGTTGCTTGACATTATCGGGATAAATCAAAGCTGGAGAATGCCCTGAATCAGATTTTTCCATACCGCCCAACCACATGGAAAAAGTATCAGGTGCAGAGACTTCCTCCTCATCAGATTCAATATCTTCCTGCTGGTCATCCAAGATTTCATACAAAACGGCGGCCACATGTTTGCAATGTTTGGCTTTTGTTAGGCAATCACAGCGACTTTTCAGCCCTCCGCGCGAACCAAACTCAAGCGATACTTTATATGCACGCGATGCTTTGCCTTCCACGCGTGCATCTACACCGCGCACATCATCCAATTCAATGAATTCGAGCACTTTGTCACACTCAAAATAATCCTTACCACGTGGGGCAAAAACATCACCCACCCAGTCAATAATCACACCTTCATTTATTGTAGGGATTTCATACATTATTCATATCTTCCTGTTGCTCATAATTTTGTTTTAACATCAATAGTTCATCGCGGTATTTACCAGCATCTTCAAAGCGTAAATCGGCAGCCGCTTCGGTCATCAATCGTTCCAATTCTTTCATGCGAATCCCTGCATCATAGGCATTCAACGGCTCTACTTCTTCCACCTCTGGAATATGCCCATAATCCATTTCATACACTGAGCCCAAAATATCTTTAATCGCTGACTTCACTGTTTGCGGTGTAATGTCATGCTTATCATTATATGCCATCTGTTTTTCACGCCTTCGAGCTGTTTCATACATCGCTTTTTGCATTGATTTGGTAATTTTATCAGCATATAAAATAACCCGTCCTTCAACATTACGCGCAGCACGCCCAATGGTTTGAATTAATGATCGTTCAGAACGTAAAAATCCCTCTTTATCGGCATCAAAAATCGTCACCAATGCCACTTCTGGCAAATCCAAGCCTTCACGTAACAAGTTAATCCCCACCAACACGTCAAATGCACCCAAACGCAAGTCGCGCAGTATCTCCATACGCTCCACAGTATCAATATCCGAATGCAAGTAGCGGACTTTTAAATCCAAATTATTAAGGTATTCCGTCAAGTCTTCTGCCATACGTTTGGTCAAACAGGTCGCCAAAACTCTAAAACCGCGTCCTATCACTTCATTAGCGACTGAAACAAAATCATCCACCTGCGTTGAAGCAGGTCGAATTTCAATCTCAGGGTCAAGTAACCCTGTCGGACGAATCACTTGCTCGGCAAACAAGCCGCCTGTTTTTTCCATTTCATACACGCTTGGTGTTGCAGAAACATAAATATTTTGCGGCACAACCGCTTCAAACTCATGGAATTGTAACGGTCGATTGTCCAACGCCGAAGGCAAGCGAAAACCAAAATCAACCAAGGTTTGTTTCCGAGAACGGTCACCCTTAAACATCGCTCCAATTTGCGGCACCGTGACATGTGACTCATCAATCATTACAAGCGCATTGTTGGGTAAATAATCAAGCAAGGTTGGTGGTGGCTTTCCTGCTTCTTGCCCTGTCAAATGGCGGGAATAATTCTCCACCCCACTGCAATAACCAATCTCTTGAATCATTTCAAGGTCAAAGATTGTGCGCTGCTCCAAACGTTGCGCTTCCACCAACTTGTTTTGGTCATAAAGCTCTGCCAAACGCTCTGCCAACTCCGCTTTGATGGTATCCATAGCTCGCACCAAAAGATTGCGCGGTGTAACAAAGTGAGATTTCGGAAACACCGTATATTTATGCAACGATTGCAAACGTTTGCCTGTCAGCGGATCAAACTGTGAAATAGCATCAATTTCATCACCAAACAACTCCACACGAATGGCAAAATCTTCGGCATGAGCAGGAAACACCTCAATCACATCGCCGCGCACCCGAAATGTGCCGCGATGAAAGTCCATATCATTGCGCTCATACTGCAATTCTACCAATTTATTCACTACTGCTCGTTGATCAACTTCGCGCCCTATCTCAAAATATTGCAACATTTTGGCATAAGCTTCTGGACTGCCCAACCCGTAAATACATGATCCCGATGCCACGATAATTACATCTTCGCGCTCCAATAAAGCCCGTGTCGCAGCATGGCGCATGCGATCAATTTGCTCATTAATGGCGGAATCTTTTTCAATATAGGTATCCGATGAAGGCACATAAGCTTCTGGCTGATAGTAATCATAATAAGAAACAAAATATTCCACAGCATTATCAGGAAAAAATTGTTTAAATTCGCCATACAATTGCGCCGCGAGTGTCTTATTCGGTGCTAAAATCAAGGTTGGTTTCTGTGTTTTTTCAATCACGCATGCCATGCTAAAGGTCTTACCTGAACCTGTTACGCCAAGTAAGGTTTGATGCTTCTCGCCAGCCTCAATACCAGCCACCAGTTCAGCAATCGCTTGCGGCTGATCGCCCTGAGGTTCGAATTCACATTTCAACATAAAACGCATCGGCGCACGCTATGTCTTTTTTAACATTTTCCTATGTATTTTTTGATAGCATAGCCTACTATCATTATACGCATATAAAACTGAAGAGCACGGTCTATTTGATTAGCTCTGTCACTTGGTCAGCAAAGCGTGATGGATCTATGGGCTTTTGCAAATAAGCGGAAAATCCACTTTGCAACAAACGCTCCTCATCACCTTTCATTGCTGATGCTGTCAACACTGCCACGGGAATATTACTGGTTATTTGATTGTTGTGTAATGCCTGCATAGCTTCCAACCCACTCATTTCAGGCATACGAAGATCCATCAAAACCAAATCAGGGATAGCCTGCTCTGCCTTTTCTATGCTTTCCCTACCAGAGCTTGCCATCATCACATCAAAACCTGCCAACTCCAACACATCCGCTGCCAGCTCCAAATTCAGAAGGTTATCATCTACAATCAATACCGTTGGCATTAAACATCACCTCCATAACAGCCCTGATCGCCACCAGCATGGATTGCTTCACTTAACCTCTCGGCAAGCAACTGTTTAAGGTCTTGAACGTCTATCGCATCCTCTCCAAAATGTACAGCAGCAAATGATGCCGTAAGTTTTCCTGCCTGTTCACTGGGCAACTGAAAACCTTTCTGTCTTATACGGATGCGCAATTTTTCGGCTACCCGTTCGCTATTGGCTGGTTCAATCCCTGGCAAAAACAACAAAAACTCAGCTTCATTAACACGGGCACATATATCACCTCTACGCGTTACCACCTTAACAATTTCAAGTATTTCTTTTAAGGCTACAGTACCCCAACGCTCACCGTGACGTTTAATATAGTCATTATATCCATCAACCTGCCAGCAGACCAATGAGAATTTAAGCGTATGACGTTTAGCGTTGGCAATTTCTTGATCCAAGCGCCGATCCATATAACGCGTATTAAAACAATCCAATGTTTGATCAATAAGCTGAGCGCGGGCGGGGTAAAGCAATTCCATACGTTGCAACTGTCGTATTAAATCTTCTCTACCACTGCTCCCTTTAATCAAAATACGTTCAGCTTCTTGTCCCAACTGAAGCACTTCATCACGCGTTAGGTCTTTCGCCGTATAAATAATAATAGGAATTTGAGCAGCAATAGGGTGACGATTCAATTGTCGAATCACATCAAAGCCGCTGACCTGTGGCATCATCAAGTCCAGAATAATCATATCTGGCTCCCTATCCACGGCTATCTGCACACCTTCACGCCCATCACGCGCCAATAGCACTCTAAATCCTTCCGCAACCAATGTCTCTCTAAGGAATTCACGTACCGTTGGTTCATCATCAACCACAAGCACCGAGGGAAGCTCTGGGCGAGGATGTGTAAAATTACAATAACGAGAAATCATATCCAAGACTTCTTGCTGTTTATTGCCTTTTTCAACGACCCCGACAGGCCCTGTTGAAAATTCCAAATCATCAGCAACACCACCCACCAGAATGACTGGCAAACTTCGTGTGGCTTTATCGGCTTTCAATGCTTGGAGATTTTGATGCAATTGTTCATCTTCAGATGGAATGCCCAACATAATCAAATATGGACATAGTGATTCACATAATTCAGCTACATTTACTATATCTGCCCTATATGCCTCATAAGATTGCCCTTCCATCAGCGCGATAATCGCTAAAGAACGTTGATTATCCGCATCAATAACCAATATCTTCGGTCGAGGTCCACTTGATGGTACGACTTCGGTCACCTCATGATCAGTGGATTGAACGGGTAAGGGTTCAATATTACTATCTACCAGCTTATTTTCTACTTCAAGAAGACGTTCAACTGGCAACGTGACTGTAAAACGACTTCCTTGCCCTAACTCGCTGTGTAATTGAATTGTGCCACCGAGTAAATTGATTTGACGACGTGTCAAAGCCAGCCCCAACCCTGTGCCTCCGTGTTCACGGTTGAGCCCGCCACTAGCTTGAACAAAAGGTTCGAAAATCTTTTCCTGATCCTCATCGGCAATACCACAGCCTGTATCGCTAATAATTACTACAATACTTTGTTTATTTAGCCCTTCTTTTTTCAGGCTCACATGGACATCAACCCGCCCTTCATCGGGGGTGAATTTAATAGCATTGCCGATAAGATTCACCATGATTTGGTGCAACTTTCCAGCATCGGTCAGCACTTTTTCATCATCAACACACATGTTTTCTAGACTCAAGGTAATATGCTTACTATCAGCCAGTGGCATGAGTTCATAAGCCACTTCATGAGCAATCTGACCTGGTAGGCAAGGGATTTCATCAATCATCATCATGCCCGCTTCAATTTTGCTGATGTCGAGCAAATCATTGATAATCGTCAACAGACGTTTACCGCTAACATGTACATGGTCAACATAGCGTTTTTGCTTGTCACTCAAAGCACCCATTTTTGGATTTTTAAGTAATTCAGAAAAACCAATAATCGCATTCAGTGGCGTACGCAACTCATGACTGGTATTCGCCAAAAACTGACTCTTTGCTTCATTGGCATGTGTTAATTCTTCATTCATTAGCTCCAATTCAATTTCTCTGGAGTGCAAGCGTCGATTCACAATAGCTAATTCTGACTGAGCATTGCGCAAATTAGAAAGAGCAATCGCACAAGCCGATGCCAGTACAGTAATTGCATCTTCATCATCCTGACTAAATTGCCCATCAGGGCATGAGCCATCTACAACACGATCTGATAAATAAATTGCTCCTAAGGGTTCGCCAGCAAATACAATCGGTACACCCAATAATGAGTGCATGGGAGGGTGCCCTTCTGGAAAGCCAATGCTTTCTGGGTGTGATGCTATATCTTTTATTCGTATAGCTTTGTTGTGCTCCCAAAATAAACCCAGCAAACCTTCACCTTTGGGTTCTTTAACAATTTTTTCAATTTGTTCCTCACTCATACCCAATGGAATCAACTGCCGTTTTCCCTTGCTATCAGTATAGGTTATCATGGCATAACGAGCCTGAACCATTTCCATAGCCAACTCACCAACATGCTCTAGAATATCCGCTTTCGCCGTCTGCCGCGACAAACTAATCACCGCTTCAGTCAGCAATTTCTGTCGCATTTTTTGTCTTTCTTCTGCGGTAATTCTACGTTCCAAATGCCCAACCAAATGATCAAAAGCATTAGAAACAACGCCGAACTCATCTTTACACTGCGAATCAATACGGTATGATAGGTCTCCAGCAGTGACTGTCTCCGCTGCAGTGCTGAGGCTCATCAATGGCTTAACAATACAATGACGAAAAAAGACAATTGTTAGAGC
>JAUZQR010000062.1 GCA_030950865.1 Mariprofundaceae bacterium
GATGCAAAAGACACCACAACTGGCAAGCTGCTTCCAAAGCGAGCTAAAGAGTCTGGAAATGTTACCGTGGGCTCAACTATTTTAGATCTAAACACTGAAGTTACATGGTATTTGGTGGGTCCTCGTTTTTCATCCACAGGGAATAAAAAATATATGCAAGGTTATCAAAAAACAGATGTGCGCTTGAATTATGCGGTGAACAAGCAGTGGAAACTGACTGCACGTGTGGATAACTTAGAGGATAAAAAATATGAAGAAGTATCTGGGTACGGCGTATTGGGTCGCGCATGGTATGCTGGTGTGAGTGCAGTATTCTAATGTTTGAATCAGGCCATGTACGGTTGTTGGGCGCATTTATTGTGGCTATGGCTGTGCATGGCTTGTTGTTTGTTGGCTACTCGCAACATTCAGAAAATCTTTTTGCTCCACCGTTACAAGTGGAGTTTCTGGCACAGCCGCGCAATGCTTCTTTAGCAAGTGCAAAAGAGATGAATGTGCATAAACCTGTAGTCTCAAAAAACATATCGACAGTTCAGCCAATGACTACCAAAAAAGAAATGCATAAGGCTGTGATGCCTCAACAACCTGTTAAACCATTAAATCCAGTGACTGTTCAGGAAAAAGTCGTAGAGAATGTTACAAAAGAAATAAAGGCTAAAACCGAATTCGCAGTATTAGAGGATATTTCAGACCCCCAAGAGCAACGAGATGGCGAAGATGCTGATATGGTGATGCCCGTACATATTCAAAATAAAATTTTAACACAGGTTTCTTACCCCATGCGCGCCAGACGACGTGGCTGGGAAGGCAAGGCTGAGTTTCGTATCAATGTCCAAAATCAAGGTGTTCGAGATGTAACCATGTTGCTTTCCACAGGTTACGATTTATTGGATCGCGCTGCAGAGAAGGGTATTGCATCTATGGGGCTGCTTCCTTTAATGAATGGCTCTTATCGTTTTCCTGTTGTATTTCGTTTGCAGTGAATATGATAGGCTTTTGAGAAGCTGTGCTTCTATCTATATCTCTGAGTGTTGAGGTGATGACACATGAATAAACCAAAAATTAATGCGTACAAACGTCATGCAATGATGTGTGTGGGGAAATCATGCGGTGAAAATATGCCGCTATTAAAAAGCTTGAAAACCAAGGTTGCTGCGGCTGGTTTGGACGCAGGGAATAATGCTGTGCGGGTGAATCGAGCGGGTTGTTTGGGCGTGTGTGAGCAAGGCCCAATTATGGTCGTGCACCCTGAAGGGGTGTGGTACTGCGATTTGAATGAGGAGAAAATCGACCGTATTATTGAAGAGCATTTTAAGCATGACAAACCTGTAAAGGAAATGGTATTTCATGGCATCGATTGAATTTAGCCAAGAAGAATCGGATATAATTTATCGGGTTATTCATGCTCGCCGTGATATGCGACATTTTGTAGGTGGTGAAGTAGAAGTAGAAGCCTTGGCTCGGATTTTGAAAGCGGCGCACGCCGCACCATCGGTCGGCTATATGCAGCCTTGGCGTTTTGTACGCATTACCAAGTCTGAATTGCGCGAATCATTGATTGCTTTGGTGGAAGCAGAAAAACAGCGCACATCAGATGATATGGAT
>JAUZQR010000063.1 GCA_030950865.1 Mariprofundaceae bacterium
AGGCAAATGCTAATCCGACCATGCCAGCACCAACCACCAACACATCCACTTGTTCGATATGCCCATTCAATTCTTTATCGATACGTGCAGTCATAGACTTGTCTCCGATTGCTTCATATGCGCCTTTGATGATTTGCGCAAATGAGTTAAACCTGCTGCATGTTGCAAAAGCTCATCTTTTAATGGCTTGCATGTTTGCATCAAGCCCAAAGCCTGAGAGCGCAACGAGCGCATCCAATCCAAATCATTGCCAAAACTCGCCAGCATCGATTCTGTAAAACCACCCACAGCCAAGACATCAGCACGGCGTTTTTCAGCATATGCACTTAATAAAAGCGGATTCCCCACATCTTTTTTCGCCAAGGGGCTATCAAGTACTCCGACCAAATCAATCACATCGCGTAACCCCAAGTTCATACCCTGCCCTGCTACTGGATGCACCGTATGTGCAGCATTACCAATCAAAGCAATACGCGGACGGGTATATTCTTTGGCAATACGAAGCTCCAATGGAAAGCATGCACGTTTACCCAACGATTCAAAACGCCCTGAACGCGGCAATACCGATTCATCGGCTGCACGTTGCAAACGTTTCAAAAACATGCGATCTGGCAAGTCCATCATACGCACCGCTTCTTGCGGAGCCAATGCCCAAACAATGGAAAATCGATCATCGGCTAGCGGTAAAAATGCCAACGGTCCCGATGAACGAAAGCATTCATAAGCAGTATCGGCATGCGCACGTTCACAGCGCACTGAAGCGACCAAACCAAAACGATTGTGATCCCAACCATGCGTACCAATGCCAGCCATACGTCGAATCTGTGAATGGGTTCCATCAGCACCAATCAATAACCCTGCTGTGATATATTGCTCTTCACCATCATGGGACAATGAAATGCTAATACCGTCATGTTTATGATTAAATGATAGGATTCGTGCAGGGCGAAACCATGTCACATTGCCTTCCAATGCTTCATAAATCGGACGCACAACATCAGCAATCTCCACCACATAACCCAGTGCATCAACAGAAGCTTCTGCCGCATCCATCTGCACCAAACCATGATTATTCGGCTCGCGCACCTCAATATGTCGAATATACCCTGCCCCAGCCGCTGCAATATCCTGCCAAAGCCCAAGCTCTTCAAGATAACAGCGTGAACCATGTGATAGTGCCACCACACGTTCGGGATCAGTCTTACCCATGCCATGAGACAATGCTTCGACAATCGCAATGCGATAGCCCAATTTACTCAGTTGCAATGCCAACACACCACCAATCACACCGCCACCGACAATGACCACATCAAAATCTTGTTGTTGATTCATATCCCTATTCCCCATATGGGCTATACTGATACAATAAAAACACATCACAAGTCTTGACTCTAAAAAAACTCATGACAAAGTTCGCCGCGTCTTACTGATGCTGTTCTAAGAATATGCCGGGGTGGTGAAATTGGTAGACACGCCGGATTCAAAATCCGGTGGCTTCGGTCGTGCCGGTTCGACTCCGGCCCTCGGTACCATTTACAACTTCTAATGAAGTATTTTAAAAGCCAATAAACTTTATGTTTGTTGGCTTTTTTGTTTTTAAATTGATGACTGTTTGGATTCAGTTATTTTTATCTATATTCACTTACTGCTGTCCGACGAAAGTTCGTTGCTTTATTTCCAACTCTTTATGCCACAAAGGTTTTCTTTGCGGTACGATGTTATGAGACAGTAAATAATATTTCATTCTTTACGTTATTCCCGCGATTAGGTGAATTGCGAAGCAAGAGATTATCCCCTGGGGGAAGGCGGAAATCCATTGTTTGCAAGATTTTCTGGATACCCGATCAAGTCGGGTATGACGATATGCGACTTTCGTCGAACACTGGTGTTAAGTTATTAGAAAAATACTTTTTGTTAGTAATTCTCTGGCTCAATGCGATGCATGCCGATATGTCTCAATACATCTGCAAATGCCTCATGCTCAAAAGCAATCTCGCTGATTTCGCCAATGGGAAATGCCAGCACTTGCACACCTTCTTCTGCAAACACATCAGCCACAGGCGAGCTTAAACCCGATGTGGAAATCTCGCCCACCACATCACCTTGTTGCAATGATGCTACTTTTTCACCATCGGTTACGACAGATACAGCACCAGATACAATAAGAAAAAGAAAGTAATTAAATTCGCCTTGATTAATCAGAGTATCGCCTTCTGCAAAAGATTCGGTATGAGCATTTGCATGCAAATGTTGCAAAACTTGCTCAGGAAGCTTGGAAAACAACACATGTTCTTGCATCGTCTGCAAATGTTCTGCGTTCAGTTTATTTTGATCAGACATTCATACTCTCCTAGATAAATAAGTTCTTCATATTTCTATACCAGCACTTATTTTCCGATGTTCTCTATGATGCACCCACTCACATGATAGCTTCAAAACATTCCTTTATTCTTATAACGATCCAGCATACTTACGTTACCCAACACTCCACCACTATGAATATATAAAACTGTGTCCTGCATCACACTATGGTGCTGAAGTAGCACTTTCCACATCACCGCCCCATATATCAAATCGAAGGTAATGCCCGCATCAAGCAAATCATGGTACATATCTAACAATTCAGCATATGGCTTGGCAAATTGGTACTTCTTAGAGCCTTGCAATAGAATAAGATTCTTAGGCAGTGCTCCCAACATCTCCATTTGAGATATTAAATATGCCTTATCACCCACCACCGCTGTTGTCAGAACATGACATTTTGGTAATGCCTGTGCAAGGTAAAAAGCTGTGGTTCCTGTTCCTGATGGCGTTACAATATTTAATCGCTCAATGGACTGTTTCTTCTGCCATTGTTTAATCTCAACCGCCAATTGCTCAATGCCAGTCTGTGCTATGGGATCCCCCCCACCCTGCGGAACAAACAATGAATCAGCATCGCAGCTCTCTCTTAATTGCTGAACACAAGCATGGTAATCATGATGCGAAACTTCATGTAAAACCATTCCCAAATCCAATGCCTTTCTTAAATTTCCAGTTACTTGTTGTTTAAGATAATCAGCTACGGGTTTGCATGTATAATGAAATACCCAACCTTTTTGATGGCATAAAGCTGCAATCGAAAGCATAGCATTGGATTGTGTTCCACCATAGGAAACAAGCTGTTTATAACGCTCTTTAGGCATCTCTATTAGGGCATACAACTTCCAGTATTTATTTCCACTCAAAAGCGGGTTTAACAGCTCATCTCGCTTTACATAAAATGATTTATTTTGCAAAATGAATGATTCAATACGATTTTTGTCAAAATTTCGCATTTATCTTATCCAACATCGCATTCATATGGGTATAATCTACAGCAATTGAATCATGTTTCCCATCGACATCCAATACAAGACTGGGAAAGCCCTCCGCACCAAGATTTTGGCTCAAACGAATATCAGACATGAGTTGCTCTTTGCATGCACGACTCTTGAAATCAACCTCAAAGGATTGCATATCTAAATTGAGTGATGCCGCACATGCCAGCAACACATGATCATCCGATGGGTTTTGCGCTTGCAAGTAATAAGCATGTTGAATTGCCAAAATCATTGCATCCTCGTACATTTTTCCTTGATTTTTCGCTGCAATCACAGCCCGACATGCAGGGTAGGTGGAGCGTCTCGGTGTATTTTCTTGCCAAAATTCAAAGTTAAACATCGTACCTGGCACCCGCTGTTGAATCGTATGCCAGTGCTGTTGGATTTGTCGCTGTAAAGCAAGCGGCATAGGGCTTTGAGAGTCGGGAGCCAAACCTCCCAACACATATGAAACACTGACCGATGTTGGTAGCGCTTTCTTTAATTCTTGCCAAACAGGGCGAAATGCCCAGCACCAGCTACACATCGGGTCATGAATATAATACAAGCGCATGCTGCCTCCTTTTAACTCTCTTGGCTAAGCACTAGCATACGCGATATGAGTAACAGCATGCAACAACCAGCTTCACGCCAAACCCTTGCTATATCACCCGCATCCCCTGCCCCCCTACGGATTATGCTACTATCACTACCATTATGGGCGGCATCGCTTGTACTGATGCTATTTATGCCATTCACAGGTTTCATCAGCTTTATACTCATTGCTCTATGCCTATGTTGGCTTCCATTTAAAGCCAAGCGAGGCGCTTGCCCG
>JAUZQR010000064.1 GCA_030950865.1 Mariprofundaceae bacterium
GGCTTGTATTAAACACTCCAATAGCAGTACCTTTCGCACCTGCGGGTGCGTATTTGGCGACCAATGATGGCAAACTGGCTTCTAAGGTATTAAATCCTGTAAAAAATACCAACAAAGCAACGCCAATCCAAACAATGGATGCATGCCCCATAGCCAACATCACACAAGCTCCAATCAATAAGCCAATGGATAACACAAACACTTGTTTCATCTTGCGCTTTGCCTCAGCAACAATGATGAGTGGAATCATAAATACAAACGAAAGCAGCATCACGGGCAAATATAACATCCACTGATCTGTCATCGCTAATAAGTTTAACCTCTTATCTGCCAAAACCAACGGCAATACCACAAACATTGCAGTTAACGAGGCGTGCAAAATCAATACGCCAGCATCCAAACGCAATAGGCTTTTATGTTTTAAAATTTGACCAAACATAGAGGCTGTCACTTCACTATCACTATGGTGAGAGGTCTGTTTGGGGTTAGGAACAATAAAATATAACACTAAAATAGAAGTCAGCGCCAACACTGCAGTCAGCCAAAAAATACCCGAAACACCAATCCAAGCATTCAACAATGGACCTAAAACCATAGAGATTGCAAACGAAACACCAATGGTAATACCAATCATCGCCATCGCCTTGGTACGATGTTCATCACGGGTCAAGTCCGCTGCCAAAGCAATCACTGCCGCTGCTACTGCGCCAGAACCTTGAATTACACGCCCCAATAACACACCTTCAATAGATGTTGCCATAGCTGCAATCACGCTGCCTATTGCGAATAAAATCATGCCCGCTGCAATCACCGGTTTACGCCCAAAACGATCTGACATCATGCCAAAAGGAATTTGCAACAACGCCTGTGTTAAACCATAAGCTCCCAGTGCAATACCCACCAAATAAGGCTTCTCTAAAGCACCTTCTAATCCATGTGCATAGGTTGAAAATACAGGCAATATTAAAAATAGACCCATCATGCGAAGCCCAAAAATACTCGCCAATGAGGCTGCACCCCTGCGCTCTTCAACGCTCATTTCCGTAGAAAGTTCTTGCTCTACCACACCTTCTTTTGTCACTTTTTTTCTCCTTATTTTCGTACAGCTCAAAGCATTAGTAAGCCATTATTTAAATGGCCACTCACCCAAACCCAAACGCAATACGTTTTCATCATCACACAAGTCCACAACTGTTGTTGGTATCATCCCGCCCCAACCAGCATCAATCAACACCGCTTCCAAATGCTGGCATCGCTCTCGCATCTGATCGGGATCAGTCGCAATATATTCTTCATCAGCAAACTGCATCGAGGTTGCCAACAAAGGCTCACCCAACTCATCCAATAGCATCGAACATACCGCGTGACTCGGCATACGAATACCTACATCTTTACGTTTTCCAAAAACCCGCTTGGGTAGTGTCCCCGTAGCTGGTAAAATAAATGTATAAGGGCCAGGTAAACAATGTTTCAAAATACGATGCGCTTGATTATCCATACTTACATAATTAGAGGCTTGTGATAAATCAGAGACAACCAAAGACCACAAATGTTTATCATCAAGTTGGCGCAACTGACGCACCACATCTTGAGCCTTTAATGCTTGCGGAAGCATCATTATTGCATACGTTGTTTCTGTAGGCACAATGGCAAAACCACCTTGCCTCAACACATCTACTGCCCTACGAACCTGACGAATTTGAGGGCGCTCTGGCTGCACTCTTAAATGTTCAAATGTTTTTGACACCTATTAAAACCCCAATATACCTTTCAGACCTTTTTGTATTTGTTGCTCAGGGGTCAAAGGCTGTGCTTTTGGTTTGATTTCAGCAGGCTGGTCCTTAGCAGATTGTGCTTTCTTATCACCCAACAAACCACCCAGCACTCCGCCTACACCACCAGCCCCACTACCCATTAAACCACCTGCATTTTCAAGCACTGATTTCGCATCCAATTCAGGTTTAATACTTGGCGAGGCAAATGGTCCATAAATATGCAGAGGTACAGATAAACCTTTACGTACAGTCAAAGTATCTCCCTGACCGACCAATGAACCTATCAGTTTAGGACGCACATGATAATCAAGGCTTGAGCTAGGCAAGTTTACAATACCTTTACCAGTTAAACGAAACAGTGGTGATGCCATAAATAAATCATTATTTGTCGCGATACCATTGCGAATTTTAAAACTCGCTTGTAATTGTGCAAAATCAGTAAATTGCTCACCACCTGATGTTTGCGTACCAAGCGAGGATAAGTTACGCAACCCTCCTGCAATATCAAAGCCTTTCACACGACCATTCTGCAACAATAATTGCCCTGTACCATTCAAAGAAGCCATCGCTGCCTTGGGCAGTAAACCTGTCGCCCTCAAATTGGTATCCAACTGCATGGTTCCATCCAATAAATCCGTATCTGCCACAGCTTGTAATACAGGTTTTAATTTCAACCCTGAAATATGAATCGATTCCGTCCACGTTGCTGGGTAACGATTCACATTCAAACTAGCCGTTTCTCGAACTTGCCCTTCTGCCAAATCAAAACTTAAGGGGGCAAGCTTAAATACACCACGTTCACCTTTTAGTGTTCCACGCAAATGACCCAGTTCCAACCCTCGCATGAACAGTTGTTCAACTTGTAATTGCATCGATACGCGCCAAGGCTTTAAAAAACGCAAATCTGGCTCAACAGCAGCTTTAGTTGATGCCTTTGTTTTCGCCCCCGATGTCGCTAATGATGTCTCATGAGTAGCCTTATTTTCAGAAGCTGCTGGCAGCGGCAACCAAGGATCTAGATGCAATATTTTAGCCGCCAAACGCAACCGAATATTGGGCTCTTTTGCAAATCCAATACTGCCCGACAACTGCACAATTTCGCCATCTAAGAGCACTTGCATATCCCTTAAATCAACACGATCTGTTGTACCTGCAAGCGAAGCCCCCACCTTTAAAGTGTTCCACGGAGCAGGGTGTGCTGCATACATCTGATTCAACTCTGGTAACAACCCTGCCAACCATGTGCGTTGAATGTTTTTACCCTGAATCCGTAACGTATAACGTGGTGTTTTATGCAGCTGCTTTACATCGCCTTGCATGGCAAATAAAGCTTTATCATTGATGGCAATCTCGACATGGTTCAAGCGCAAGGCACTCGCATTTGGCATTTCAACTTTCCAATCCAATGCAATATTCATCGCTGCCGAGAGTGCCCCTTCTCCAGCCAATAAACGTACACCATCAGGGCGTTGTTCTAATTGCGTATTTAACATCACACTTGCTTTGTTTATATCACCCAACTGCGCAGGAAAAGAGCCAATCCATGCTGCAAATGATTTTAAACGAATCGCATCGCTCTTAAGCGATAGCTGAAGAGGTAACTTGTTCACATCCAACTTGGATAAATCGCCCACAGGACCAACCTGTGCATCAATATCAATCTTATCATCATTCAAACGTGCCGAAATCTTTGCTTGAATAGGACGATCTAATTGCACATCATCCAATTTTACCTGCACATCCGTCAACGCCATGCGTACATCCGACTGTGCATCCTGCCAAATAAATTTGCCATCACGCAGTTGTAGTGATTGCGCACTAAAAGCAGCCAGAGCCGAACCGCTTTTTTCATCTTGATTTCCTGCTGCAGGTGTATCTTTTGCTTCGCCTTTAAGCGCTGTTATTGATTCAGAAGAAGCTGGCAATAAATCTTCCCAATTTCCCTCGCCTTTGGCATTGCGTTCCAAAAAGACTTCTGGTGCATCAAGCTTAAAACGGGCAATTTCTAATGTCTGGCTTAATAATGGTAAGAAGGCTACCTGCACATCAAGATGTTTTACCTTTAAAAAGTTACGCTCTGAAAAGCCTTGGCGGTTTGCCAATACAACATCATCCAAGGTAACGCCAACCCAAGGGAACAATGAAGCTTTCAAGCCACCAATTTTTAATGTGCGTCCTGTTGCATCCTCTACTTGTTGCTCAATTTGTTGTTTGTAATCTTCTACATTCAAGAAAAATGGTGCAAGCAGCAATAAAATGACCACGACTGCCAATACACTTAGGCTATATTTAATAATTTTCTTCATCATTCCCCCAGAATATCAACCATTCACCAACTGTACACGACTACACCTATAACTCTAAAATATTACGTGATATTTATTACGCTCTGCGAGTTTTTTAAGGAAAGCAATCCAGTAATTCCTCAAAACTATACAACACCTTATCAGCACCTTCATCATACAAAAGTTGTGTGTTTTCAGAGCCAAAGGCTGCCCCCAAGGCACGTACCCCCGCAGCTTTTGCCATTTGCATGTCAAAATGTGAGTCCCCAACTAACGTTGTATTGTAAGTCTCAACTCCCAGCTCTGCCATGCATTCGAGTGCCATCGCAGGGTGCGGCTTGGAATAACAACAATCTGCTGTTCGCCAAGTGTAAAAGTACGATGCCAAATCAAAACGCGACAACACACGCTCCAAACCATCTTTGGATTTCCCTGTCACAACTGCCATCCAATAACCACGTTGCTTTAATATACTTAAAACATCTAAAACTTTTGGATACAAGCGAATATCCTTTTCAAAAGACCCATAATGCTCGCGGTAATCCTGTGCAATCGTAGCTACAAGTTTTGTTGAGTGATTACCTTGTTTGTGCAACAGCCCCTCAACCACACCATGCAAAGACATACCCAAAGCTGCTAACACATCATTATTATTCGGTGCCGTTAAAGCGCTATCTTCAAATGCCTGTTGAATAGAGTGTACAATGACCATATTTGAGTCCGTTAGTGTGCCATCACAATCAAATAAAATAAGTTGGCTCATTGCTCTACCTTTTCCACAGCTTTCCAGGCTTTTTTACTACGTCTCACCTGCCAAACCAAAGCTCGATTTACTGCCACAATCGCATCATTACCAGCTCTGCGAACATAGGTAGAAAGCAAGTCACTGCCCTGCTTGCCCACTCTTATATCCAACAAAACAACGTCTTGAGCATCCAAACATTGCACACGCACACCACGATTAAGTAACCCTAAATCGGCATCATAATCATGTTTGCGTGTCACCACCCGAATCACCTGCATACCAGCTAAATCATCAAGCAAACGTAAAGCAGCATTCTGCACAGCCAAATCACCATGATCCACTCGCCCTTTGCCAGGATTTAAGGTTCAAATAATATC
>JAUZQR010000065.1 GCA_030950865.1 Mariprofundaceae bacterium
ATCCGATATTGATGCCGATGCTATTTCCAAAGCAAAGTATGTGTATATCGAAGGTTATTTGTTCGCGGGTGAATCCACCAAAGCCGCTGCACTCAAAGCTATTGAGCTTGCCAAACAGCAAGGCGTGAAAGTTGCCCTAACTATTTCCGATCCCTTTCTTATTGATATTTGCCGTGATGATTTTCAAGCCTTGATTGAAGGCCCTGTTGATTTGTTATTTTGCAATGAAGCAGAAGCAACTGCGCTAACGGGTGAAGATGATCCGATTGATGCTGCGCATGCCATTCATAAACATTGTGAAAATGTTGCACTCACCTTGGGCGAAAAAGGCTCCATTATTATGCATGGTGGGAAAGCTTTTCCTATTGAAGGTGTTGAAGTTGATGCCCTTGATACAACAGGCGCTGGTGACATGTATGCTGCTGGTGTGCTTTATGGCATTACCAACGGACTAACTTGGCAACATGCTGGATGCCTAGGTTCCCATGCTGCGGCAAAAGTGGTTGCACAACTGGGAGCCCGTCTTCCTAAACCCCTTAGCAAAGAAGAAATCGAAGCATTGCTTTAAAAGTAAGGCTGGAAGCGGTCTAAAAAGACTTAGACCGCAACCTTATTTTAACGAAATTTCAACTCCAGCATGCGCCCACCAGAAATATCGGCAATTTTCTGGAATTCAACTTTGGTAGAGGTATCACTGTTGCCAAGTGGAAGCGTAAATACAGGCGCTTGAATGGCATGGTAATGTATTTTATCAGTTGGTGGCTCATCACCGATTAACATATAAGCGCCAGGAATATGTGCCTCTTTTGTTAGGACATCAAAGGTATGACCAATAGTTTCTTTATTACCAATAAATGGTGCGCTTTGCATCAGATAATCAAACATTTCACCCATGGTTCCGCTGTATGTACCAAGCCGGTTATCGGCATACCAAGTAATCGCGCTTAAATGTTTACCCGAACGAATCGCAATCACCCGCAAAACAGGAATCAAAAAGGCTGTTACCCCATGCATTGAACCCGTAGCATCAATAACCAAATGCAAGTCTTTACCGGGTAAAGTTCGTAAACCTTGGATCATCATTTCAAAGTCTTTGCGACCCTGCCCTTGACCCAAACCTGCCGCAGTCAAAACTTTATTCATTTGCTCTTGGCTATCCGAGCCAACCAAGGTGTTCATCTCTTGAAGCAATTCCAAATTGCGGGCTTTGGCAGAAGCCAACTCTTTTTCAAGACCTTCAATTTGAGCTTTGGTTTTCATCGATTCGCCCGAATCTTGAGCCTTTGAAACCATCAAAAACATAGCAAATAAAAATATAAATGCCGCCAACATCAACAGCGCCATATCCGAAAAAACTTCGTAAATAGAGAGTGTGTCCTGCTCACGCCGCGAACGCATACTTAACGCTCTGACTTGTTGTCTACACTACTTTTCTCAGCAGCAGGCACTTGAAATCCCATCGATGCTAAAAGCCGTTGTTTAAAGTTTGCCAGCTTCTTTTGCAACGTCAGCTCATATCGCAAAACCTTGGCATAATGGCGATGCACAGCAATGGCTTTAAATATCTCATCATCACTGGATTTCAAGCGCGTTGCATCTTTCAAATCTTGCATTTCTTCTGCAAAATCAGACATCGCAGCTTTGCTTTGTTGCAAGGATTGCGTTAATGCAGAAAGTCGTGTTTCCATGCCTTCCACGACCCTATCCAACTGTCTAAAGTCTCGTTGCACAGATGGCGTTAAATCAACGGCTGCATATACCATACAACTGCGAGCCAATAAATCCTGCAAAGCTTCAATCGAATTGTCACCAATATAGGCAAACATCCGTAATAATATGCCGCCCATAATCGAGCCCAATAATGTTGTATAAAATGCCAAGCCCATGCCTGACATTGCTTCACGCAAACCAATCAAAACCGACATACCATCAGAAGCAACATTTTCCAATGCACCATTCAGACCTGTTAAGGTAATCGTTAAACCCAACACTGTACCAATCAGACCCATGGTAATCATCATACTCCCAAGCAGTGAAACAAAGCGAGCACCACGAATATAACCTGAAAATTCCACCGTACTAAGCTCAGATATATCAACCTGCCCACCATTTTCATGAATATGCTGTAAAGCGGCAATAAAACGATTACTGACTTGCCTGCCTTTGGTAACAGCGCCATACAAGCCATTTTTCTCAAGTTGATATTCCAATCTGTAGGCGCAAAACCACTCCCATGTTAGACCTGCAACATGAACAAAACTAACAAACATACCAAAGACAAATGTCCCTAAAATGACCCATGTTACACGCGATGTGTCATAAACAATATAATCCCATATATCTGCCTGATGAAATAGTTGTACAAATACCGAAGCACATATACATGCCCATATCACCCACAAAACCAATGTTTTTAAACCACGTTGATCCAGTGCTTTTTGATTCCGCACCACGCCTACCTCCTATTCCCTTAAATGACTATATTTATTCAGGTTACCGACAAATACTTACTAAAAACTAAGCTTATACCCCTTCAATCAAGGATGCATTTAAATCTTCAGGCACTTCATAACCCATGACTTCAAACAATGTTGCTGCCAAATGCGACAGACCTGGAACCACCGCTAAATCATCACCTTCTTGTGGTTGTCTGAGCTGATATGAGCCATCAAATGCTGGGTCAAACAGAATACATGGCACAGGGTTAATCGAATGTTTGGTGCAAGGTTCACTCTCATCCCCTTTAAATACCTGCATTTCTTCAGCGTTACCATGATCAGCTGTAATCAAAGCATAACCACCAACTTTTTCCAAGGCTTCTACAATACGACCTACCGCAGTATCTACGGCTTCAATTGCTGCAATTGCAGGCGCAATAGCCCCGCAATGCCCCACCATGTCAGCATTGGCGAAATTCATTAATCCAAAGCCATAATCTCCTGATTCAATCAACTCAACTGCCTTATCAGCAATATCAGGCGCTTTCATTTGTGGTACATCAGCAAAGGAAATGCCGCGATCTGATGGAATAAGGATATAATCTTCCATGCTATCATCCAATGGTTTGCGATAGCCGCCATTAAAGAAAAATGTCACATGTGGAAATTTTTGCGTTTCGGTCAGTCGAAACTGTTTGATACCCATTTCTAAAATACGTTTGCCAAAAGGCGCTTCCACCTTGGTTGGACCCATAAGTTGTAGATTCGGCAAATTCCTATCTTCATCGTATACCATCATACCAGCAAACAAAACATCTGGACGTTGCCCCCGATCAAAACCATCAAAACCATCGACTTCAAAGGCTTCTGTGATTTCAATCGCACGATCTCCACGGAAATTCACCATCACAACTGCATCACCATCTTGCACAGTGCCAACAGCATAATCAGCCTCATCAACAATCACAAAACCTGGTAAATCTTGATCAACTATATCGGCATTTTCAACGCGAAAAGACTGCACGGCTTCTTGCATGCTGGTAAACCGCTTATCACACACACCATGTACCATGGCATCCCAGCCAGGTTTGACCTTGCTCCAATCCTGATCTCTATCCATGATAATTTTCTCACGACCACCTGCTGAAGC
This sequence comes from Mariprofundaceae bacterium, assembly GCA_030950865.1. GTDB lineage: Bacteria > Pseudomonadota > Zetaproteobacteria > Mariprofundales > Mariprofundaceae. The sequence goes on from JAUZQR010000065.1 coordinate 3,589, forward strand.
AAAAGCGTAATCAAAACCTTGGGCATTTAAATCAGCAAACACACCTTCCAGTTGAGCAATATACTCTTGTGCTGTTTGAATACCCACATCGCGACCGTCAAGTAAAGCATGTACACGCAATACTTTCACATCTTGCTTAGCTGCATAGCAAGCAAGTGCGATAAAATGATCAATATGTGAATGAATATTACCATCAGAGAGCAAACCCAATAAATGCAGTACGCCACCAGCTTTCCCTTTAGCAACCACCTCTGCCAACACATCAGACTCATAAAAAGAACCATCGGCAATAGCATTATTAATACGTGTTGGACCTTGCTCGAGAATTTGACCTGCACCCATGGTCAAGTGCCCTACT
>JAUZQR010000066.1 GCA_030950865.1 Mariprofundaceae bacterium
TTCTAGGCTTAACCAATCGGTTTGTTTTTGTCTGCTCAGATAACGCTCGCGCACACCAATATATTCTTCGCGAATACCTTTGACAAAATCAGCACGATTAAGCTTTGAAATCAAATTTTGCGCCACACCCACAGCCCGTGAAGCATCTTTGACCCACACAATCGGCTCATCATACTCTGGGAAGATTTTAACGGCTGTATGCGCCTTGGAAGTCGTCGCACCGCCAAGCATGATGGGCAAATGAAAGTCCAAACGCTTCATTTCTTTAGCAATATGCACCATTTCATCCAAAGATGGCGTAATCAAACCCGACAAACCAATAATATCCACATTATGTTTCTTGGCTTCTTCCAAAATCGTGGCAGTTGGCACCATCACACCCAAATCAATCACTTCAAAGTTGTTGCACTGAAGCACCACACCCACGATATTTTTACCAATATCATGCACATCACCTTTCACAGTCGCCATCAACACTTTGCCATTGGATGAATTTTCACCCGCAGCCTTGCCTTCTTCAATATATGGCATCAAATAAGCCACGGCTTTTTTCATCACCCGCGCTGATTTGACCACCTGCGGTAAAAACATTTTACCTGCACCAAACAAGTCTCCCACCACATTCATGCCATCCATAAGTGGTCCTTCAATCACTTCAATCGGAGCATCAAATGCAAGCCGCGCTTCTTCGGTATCTTCGGTAACAAATGCATCAATGCCTTTTACCAACGCATGTTCCAATCGCTTGGCTACTGGCAACTTGCGCCATTCATCATCGGCTTTTTTGGCAACCACGCCGTCACCACGGTATTTCTCGGCAATATCCAAGAGTTTATCCGTAGCATCGGGGTGTTTATTCAGCACCACATCTTCAACAGCATCTTTAAGCTCAGCAGGAATATCTTCATACACTTCCAACATACCCGCATTCACAATACCCATATCCATGCCTTGCTTGATAGCATAATACAAAAAGACCGAGTGAATCGCTTCACGCACAGGATTGTTGCCCCTAAATGAAAAGGAAACGTTGGACACACCACCTGAAATCATAGCATACGGTAGGTTCTTCTTAATCCAACCTGTGGCTTCGATAAAGTCCACGGCATAGTTGTTGTGCTCTTCAATTCCTGTGGCAATGGCGAAGATATTGGGGTCAAAAATGATGTCTTCGGGTGGGAAATCACATATTTCAGTCAATACTTTGTAAGAACGTGCACAAATCTCAGTTTTACGTTTGTAGGTGTCTGCTTGTCCATCTTCATCAAACGCCATAATAATGGCTGCTGCACCATATTTACGAATCAACTTGGCTTGGCGGATAAAATTTTCTTCGCCTTCTTTGAGTGAAATCGAGTTCACCACACCCTTGCCTTGCACACATTGTAAACCTTCTTCGATGATTTCCCATTTCGATGAATCAATCATCACAGGAACCTTGGAAATATCAGGCTCAGAAGCGATAAGATTTAAGAAAGTCCGCATGGCTGCTTTACCATCCAACATGGCTTCATCCATGTTGACATCAATGATTTGCGCCCCATTTTCCACCTGCTCTCGGCAAATATCTAAGGCTGTGTCGTAGTCACCTTCCATCACAAGTCGTTTAAATTTGGCAGAACCTGTCACATTGGCGCGCTCACCCACATTCACAAACAGACTATCTTTACCAATATGCAAAGGCTCCAAACCTGATAAACGGCATTCCACATCAATATCAGGAATCACATGAGGGGTAACACCTTGCACAGCTTTCGCCATAGCACGAATATGATCAGGACCCGTGCCGCAACAACCACCAATAATGTTTAAAAAGCCTGACTTCGCCCACTCACCAATCTCGGCAGCCATCTCTTCAGGTGTTTCATCATAACCACCCATGGCATTGGGCAAACCTGCATTGGGATGGGCGTTGATATAACATGAAGAAGTATTAGATAACTCCTCAATATATTGGCGTAATTCACCTGCGCCCAACGCGCAATTCAAACCAATCGAAATCGGTTCTGCATGTGCCAATGAATTATAAAAAGCTGTAGCAGTTTGCCCCGATAATGTGCGCCCAGAGGCATCGGTAATCGTGCCTGAAATCATAATCGGCAATTCAGAGCCCTGCTCTTCAAAGGCTTCTTTGACGGCATAAATCGCAGCCTTGGCATTAAGCACATCAAATACGGTTTCGATTAAAATAATATCCGAACCACCATCCATCAAACCTTTGGTGGCGACTTTATAAGTCTCAACCAATTCCATAAATGTCACATTACGAAAGCCTGGGTCATTCACATCAGGAGAAATTGAAGCGGTACGCGAAGTCGGGCCAACCACGCCTGCCACAAAACGTGGTTTTTCAGGTGTACTCGCAGCATCACAAGCTTCACGCGCAAGCTTTGCCCCTGCCACATTCATTTCATACACCAGCTCTTCCATACC
>JAUZQR010000067.1 GCA_030950865.1 Mariprofundaceae bacterium
ATAGTTTTTGATATGGCTTATGACCAACAGGTTGCACCTAATGGTGTGCACGCGGGACAATCCTCGGTGGGCAAGCTGTTTGTAGGCTCTCAAGGCTTGTTAAACGTGCTTGAAACGCATTTGGGGCTTACGGCTAGGCAAACGCACCATGCCATGCGTATACAAGCTTATATGGGAAGTATGCAGTCTGTGATACATGCAGCTGAGGCAAGTTTCTTTAAACAATCTTTGCAGACTGATGCTTGGTCGGCAGCTAAACAGTTTTTAAATTGGCGTGATGAATTGAAATTAGCGGGTTGGGCAGGTTCGGATATAAACACGAAATCCGAGAAATTGCAGGCATTGGTAGCGGTTGAAAAAGTATTCCCTAATGAGTTAAAAAAAGGGCTTGGTGACAGGTTGCAAACAGTCTTGGCGGCCTTAGAGCTACAACCCTCTTTGCATATACAAAGCATACAGCTAAGCGTAAGTATAGGTGAATTGCCATATTTGATTGGGCAGACGTTACGCAAGCTTCAAAGCTTGGGCGTATCTATCGTTGCATCAAGTGGATACACGAAATGTGCCAGTGGTAACTTGGGAAGCATTCAACATGCCATGTTAGATACCGATTCGCCAAGAGAGCCTGTAAATTCAGCTGATGACTCTATTGTATTGCTACGCCCTGATGATGAATGGACAGCAGCGAATACCTTGGCTGCATGGCTTAAAGTTGATGAAGTAAAAAATACGGATGTTTTACTGGTTCAAAATGGTGGTAGTGATGTGCTTAATCATGCCCTACATCAGGTGGCATTGCCTATGTTGGGTAATCAAACACGCTCAGCTTTTCGTGCAGCGTTACAAATCATGCCATTGGCTTTAGCCAACACTTGGAGCCCACTAAATATTCAAGCCTTATTATCATTTTTATCGTTACAGGTTTCACCCGTGCCTAGATTTGCAGCCAAGCGACTGCTCGCTGCGATTCAAAATGAGCCTGGTGTTGGTGGTGAGCGTTGGCAACAAGCCGAAGAGAAAATCATTGAAATAAAGAAAGCCAAGCTCATCAGCGAAGGTGTGAGTGAGG
>JAUZQR010000068.1 GCA_030950865.1 Mariprofundaceae bacterium
GCTCTGGATAAAAATCGGATCCAATAATATGTGTGCCGCATTATTCGCGTACGAACAATAATTGCAAGATAATAAATTCAATTTTGATTCAATCAGATATATATCACTATACAAATACATATCAATGATACTAAAATTCGCGGATTACCTTATTAGAATACGCACTTGATGACCATGCTATCCATCACAAGGAGTTACAAATGAATGAAGTGAATGTGAACAACCTATTAAACGACTACATCATTCCATGGGGTATCAACATCTCTATGGCCATTGCGATTTTTGTCATTGGGCGCATCGTTGCTGGCGTTGTTGTCAACCTTGTCAATAAACTACTTATAAAATCTGGTACGGATTCGATGTTGGTGAACTTTATATGTTCAATCATTAAATCTATATTGATGCTGTTTATTGTTATTGCAGCACTAAATCAATTGGGCGTAGATACCACATCATTTATTGCATTGATTGGTGCAGCAGGCTTGGCAATCGGTTTATCACTGCAAAGTACATTACAAAACTTTGCCGCAGGTGTGATGTTAATTCTATTCAAACCTTTCAAACTTGGTGATTTTGTTGAGGCTGGTGGCAGTGCCGGTGTGGTCGAAAAGATAAACATCTTTAATACCATCATGCGTACAGGGGATAACCGTGAGATTATTGTTCCAAACGGCGCAATCTATGGCGGCACCATCACCAATAACTCAGCACGTGATACACGTCGAATTGATATGGTTTTTGGCATTGGTTATGACGATGATATTCGCAAAGCAAAGGAATTGCTTAATGATATTTTGGCAAATGATGAGCGCATTCTAAAAGAGCCAAAAGCATTAGTCGCAGTTGCAGAACTGGCAGATTCAAGTGTGAACTTTAATGTTCGCCCTTGGGTAAAAAGCGGTGATTATTGGGGCGTTTTGTTTGATGTTACAGAAAAGGTAAAACTTACTTTTGATGAGCACAATATTTCAATTCCATATCCACAAATGGATCTTCACCTCAACAAGCAGGAATAACAAGCAGACTATATTAACCTTCTCGAAAAGCATGGGTCATGGGATAACGGCGGTCACGTCCAAAAGCACGTTTCGTAACTTTTACACCTGGCGGAGCTTGCCTGCGTTTATACTCTGAATTTTGCAACATGCGCACCACACGTACAACTTCGGCACGATTAAAACCTCGCGCTATAATATCATCAACACTCAACCGCTCTTCAATGGTCGCCTGTAAAATTGCATCCAACACATCATAATCAGGCAACGAATCGGAATCTTTTTGATCGGGTGCTAACTCAGCAGATGGCGGTTTATCAATGGTGTTTTGCGGAACAACTTCTCCATCACGGTTCAGATAATCAGCAAGCGCGAAGACCTGCATTTTATACACATCTTTAATCACTGCAAATCCACCCGCCATATCACCATAAAGCGTAGCATAACCCACTGCCATTTCTGATTTATTGCCTGTGGTAAGAAGCATCCGTCCTGTTTTATTAGAAATCGCCATCAGCAACACGCCACGAATACGCGCCTGAATATTTTCTTCGGTCACATCAGGTGCCGATTTATCCCACTGCGCAAAAGTATCTGCCAAGGTTTTGTCCATGGACGCAACACCATCAGCAATCGGTAAGGTAATCGATTCAATGTCCAAATTTTCCACCAAAGCATGTGCATCGTCCAAAGAGTGATTGCTGGAATATTTCGACGGCAACAATACACCCAACACATTTTCAGCACCCAATGCTTGTACAGCAATCACCGCCACCACTGCTGAATCGATGCCACCAGACAAACCAATCACCACTTGAGAGCAACCATTGCGCCGCACATAATCACGCACAGCC
>JAUZQR010000069.1 GCA_030950865.1 Mariprofundaceae bacterium
TAACCTTGCGCCAGTATCAAATCTACTGCTTCTCGTTTGAATTCCTGTGTATATGTAGTCCGTTTCCTATGACTCATGGGTAATCTCCTAAGTTTAGATTATTACCCTTTTCTAATCCTATGCAATTACTGAACCACTACAACTAAGCCCACTAAAAATACGCGTACTTTTGCTTGGTCACGATCGAGTGAGTGGTTTTCTTTATACGCCCGTAAAAGTTTACCCAAGAAGCCTTTGTTATTTAAAGTCATTTCGCAATCATAACACGAAAATAATCGCTGTTCCTAATATAAATCAGAGGTGCGATGCTTGCTACAGGAAAAAACACCATGCTTTTCTCTACAGTTAATCTTAAAATATATTCACTCATTTCTAAAGAAAAATAAGCCCTGAGACTGCCAAATCAACTCTAGGCGTTAAAACATTCCCAGTTGCAACTTGGCTTCATCAGACATCATGGCACGATCCCATGGCGGTTCAAACACCAAGTCAACATTCACTTCCGTGACATTTTCAACTTCCAATGTTTTGGCACGCACATCATCAACAATAAACGGCCCCATACCACAACCAGGAGCTGTTAATGTCATGGTAATTTCAACCGCATTGCCTTCATCTATATCCACGGCATGGACATCATACACAAGCCCCAAATCCACGATATTCACAGGAATTTCAGGGTCAAAGCAAGTCTTCAAAGCTTCCCAAACCAAGGTCTCATCCACAGGCCCATGGGCTGTTTTCACTTCTGCTTTCACTGCATCAGCTTGCTTTTCACCAAAACCAAGCGCATCTGCATCCTTGCCTTCCACACGCGCTAAATTGCCATTCACAGACACCGTATACGTGCCACCCAGCTCTTGGGTAATCGCAACCTGTGCATTTTCAGGAATAATCACAGGTGTGCCCAATGGGATTAAAATCGCATCAATATCACGCGTCGTCGTAATCATTTGTCCTGATGCCATGCCTTACTCCGTACGCGCTGGCTCAGCAGCGTCATCTATTGCAGATTTCAGTGTGTGCCAACAAAGTGTGGCACATTTTATACGTGATGGAAATTCTTTTACGCCTGCCAGTACAGCAAGTTTTCCTAACACATCTTGATCGGGCTGCTCAGATAAATCCGCCGTTGCCATCTTATGAAATGCATCAAATAGGCGTTCAAAATCCGCCAATGATTTACCCTTCAAACTTTCCGTCATCAATGATGCAGAAGCTGTGGAAATTGAGCAGCCTTGTCCTTCAAATTTAATATTTTCAATGATGTTTGAATCATTCACCTGCACATACACATGCAACTGATCTCCACATAAAGGGTTATAACCTTCTGCATCATGGTTGCACGGGTCTAACTTCCCAAAATTACGCGGACTTTTGGTGTGATCAATAATCACCTGTTGGTATAAATCGCCCAAAGAAAACATTACGCAAACATATCCCTTGCTTTAGCAAGTGCCACAAACAGTGCATCCACTTCCGCTTCTGTATTATAAATAGAAAAAGATGCACGCGCTGTCGCAGGCACTTTATAAAACTGCATCACAGGCATGGCGCAATGATGCCCTGCACGAATGGCAACCGCCTCACGATCTAAAATTGTGCCCAAATCATGCGGATGCACACCATCCAACACGAATGAAAGCACGCAGGCCTTTTCTTTTGCTGTGCCGATTTGTTTTAAACCTTCAAATGCTTGTGCTTGTTTGCTCGCATAATCGAGAAGCGTTTTCTCACGCACTGCAATATTATGCAAACCAATGTTTTGAATATATTTAATCGCCTCACCAAAACCAATCACACCTGCAATATTTGGTGTGCCTGCTTCAAATTTATGTGGCAAATCATTGTACTGCGTCTTATCAAACGTCACCATCAAGATCATGTCACCACCACCTTGATAAGGCGGCATGGCTTCTAACAACGCTTGTTTGGCAATCAATACACCAACACCTGTTGGACCGTACATTTTATGCGCCGAGGTGACATAAAAATCAACATCCAAAGCTTGCACATCCA
>JAUZQR010000007.1 GCA_030950865.1 Mariprofundaceae bacterium
TCGGCGGGAATTTGATCGATAAGAAGCTTGTATTCAATGGCATCATTGAGTGCGTGGTAAGTGGCTTCGAGCATATCTTCTGACACACCCACTGTACTCCATTTATGAGTGCCATCGGATGATTCGATAAGTACACGCACAGCCGCTTCGGTGGCTTCTTTTGTGGATAATACACGTACCTTGAAATCAGTAAGGCGCATAGACTCTAGATTTGGATAAACACCACTTAATGCAGCTCTTAATGCTTTATCCATAGCATTCACAGGGCCATTACCAAGGGCGGCAGTATGTAATAGGTCACCATTAACGCGTACTTGTACGGTAGCTTCGGATTCGGGTGCTTCGAAATGCCCGCGTTTTTCATCAAGTACGCGAAAACTCACCAGTTTAAAGTGCCGCTTGAACTGCCCCAAAGCTTTATGCAAAAGAAGTCGGAAGGAGGCATCCGCACCTTCAAAAGCATAACCCTTGGACTCCATATCTTTGATGCGTTGAACAAACTCAGCAATGATAGGGGCATCAGCTTTGATGTTGGAGTCAGAATCAAGCTGTTTTAGTTTCGCTAGAATATTACTTCGCCCAGCTTGATTGGATACCAAAACACGTTGCTCATTACCCACACAGGTTGGATGAATATGCTCATACAAACGGCTTTCTTTACGAATCGCTGAAACATGAATGCCGCCCTTATGTGCAAAGGCATTTTGCCCTACGAAGGGTTGATGTTGCCAAGGTAAACGGTTTGCCATTTCATTTACAAATGAAGACAATAGCTTAAGTTGTTTGAGCTGTTCCTGCTCGATACCACAATCAATATTGAGTTTTAAACATAGTATTGGAATCACTGAAATAAGGTTGGCGTTACCACAGCGTTCACCAATACCATTAATGGTGCCTTGAATATGTGATGCGCCACTACAAACAGCGGTAATCGAGTTGGCTACGGCCATTTCAGAGTCATTATGGGCATGAATGCCAATGGCTATAGAAGGATATTTTTTTACAACTTCTTTTACGAGGGTAGATATTTGGTTCGGAAGTGAACCGCCATTGGTATCGCATAATATGAGTGTGTCTGCGCCACCAGCGACAGCAGCAGCCAATACTTTCATCGCATATTCAGGGTTAGCGGTATAACCATCGAAAAAATGTTCGGCATCAAACATCACGGTAGGCATGGACTGTTTTAGTAGGGCAATGGATGCTTGCACGAGGTGTAGGTTCTCTTCCAATGTGATGCCCAAACCCGTGGTAACATGAAGATCCCAACTTTTACCAAAGATGCAAACAGCATCTGCACCACTGTTAATCAACGCATGTAAGCCTTTATCTTTAGCTATAGATTTATTTGGTCGAGCGGTGCTACCAAAGGCGATTAAGCGGCTATGTGACCATGTGCGGTTGCGCATAAGCTCGAAAAATTGATTGTCGGTAGGGCTAGCCCCTGGCCAACCACCTTCAATCCAGTCGATGCCAAATTCAGCCAATTGATGGGCAATGCGTTTTTTATCTTCTGCGGAAAAATGAATGCCAGCGGTCTGTGCGCCGTCACGTAAGGTTGTGTCATAAAGTTGGATTCTGCGATGGCTCATATTCATGAAATCATAATATCCTTTCTAAATGCTCTGCTGTATCGGTAACTATGAGAGCCCAATGATAGCACGTCGAATAAGTGTAGGCTTGTAATACGTTTAATCAATTTGTAAGTCGACAACTTACTATCAAAAGTATCAAAATCGAATTTATAGTAATAAATGCTTTAAATAATATAAGTAGTTAGTTATCGTGGCGGCTAATTCATGATTCAATAGAGGGTGAAATGTATTTAACCACAGGTGAAGCAGCAAAAAAATGCGGCGTGAAATTGAACACAATCAAAAATTGGATACGTAATGGCGACATTACTGCTATTCAGACACCAGGTGGTCACTGGCGTATTCCCCATGCATCTTTTATGATTTTTATGGAAGCATTTCATACTCCCATCACGCAGGCTGAAGCTGGCATAGTGGCGGCGGGTAAGCGTATTTTGATCATTGATGACGATGTATCTGCACATGAATTGGTGCAAGGCGCACTTGAAATACATTGTACCAACTATGAGGTACACTCGGCTTATGATGGATATTCTGGGCTTATTGAAATTGGTCATTTACAACCCGATTTAATTTTATTGGATATTATGATGCCCGATATTAACGGCTTAGAGATTATTCACCGTTTGAAGGCTGATAATACACCCTTACCCAACGCAAAAATAATTGCGATTACTGCGGCATCGGATCGCCAGTGGGTGGTGAATCGTATTCATAAAGCTGATATAGAAGCAGTGTTATTTAAGCCATTGAATATTGGAGCATTGGTAGACTCGGTACAAAACGCATTGGGTGATGGCGAGCAAGTATTTCATGCTGGTTTGGGCATTTAAATATGACAACGATATTGATGGTAGATGATGATGATATTTTATTGGAACTATACAGTGAGGTGTTATCAGAAGGTTTTCATGTGTTGATTGCACGCACAGTTGCAGAAGCTATTGAATTACTGACGATTGAAAAGGTTGATGCGGTGGGTTGTGATTATCACTTGGGTCATGAGCTTGGTTTGGATGTTGTGGCATGGATTGATTCTTACCGCAATCACTTATTAGCAACAACCATGTTGATAAGTGGTGAGCCATTTCCAGCTATGCGAGGCTTTCATGTGCGGTGCTTGTATAAACCTGTGCCTATGGATGAATTGTTGAATGTCTTTTATACATGGTTTGCACCAGTAACAAAGGGGGATTAGGGGGGATGTTATCTATATCAGATAGTATTAGTGTGAAATTCCCATTGCTATTGGCGATGTTGCTGGCTGGTTTATCTGGAGCTGGTCTGTATTGGATTAATCAGCAGGGGAAAACCCTAATAGAGAAAGATCAAATTGAGCGGGCTGTAACCACTGCCAATACAACGATTAGTAGTCTGAAAAGTATTATGTTGTCTGGACGTGGCGATACGGCACATTCATGGCTAGAGCGGATAAGTGCGCAGGCATCTATTGATGCTGCCAGTATTTATCGCCCAGATGGGACAGAGGCTTTTCGCGATTTAAATACCGTTCAGGCAGTGAATGATTTTATATCGGAGCAACGCTTTCAACGCCAGCCAATTGCCAATACACGCAGCATTGACGCATCAATAAAATCCGATTTTTCCAAGGTTGTGAAAGGTGGACTTCAGGCTGCGATTAGGGAAGGAGAGCACCTAACGATTCTCTATCCCATACGGGCAGAGCAGGCATGTTTATCATGCCATGGTTATACGGATAATATGCTCAGAGGTGTATTGATGTTAAAAATACCGACTGTGGCAGCCAACTCGCGCATGGATGATTTATTGTCAGGCAGCATGTTGGGTTTTATTGCGATGCTTTTATTGTTTATTGCCATAACAGTCGTTTTGTTTCGTCATTGGATTATTAAGCCGTTGATGAGCCTCAACACTGCAGCTGACACAATCACTAATGGTGATTTGTCATACCGTATTGATTCGCAGCGTAAAGATGAGTTCGGCGTTGTTTCTAATGCTTTTGATCATTTGGTTGGGCATTTGAAAAATAGAATTGCTGCAGAAGAGAGACAAAAAATGC
>JAUZQR010000070.1 GCA_030950865.1 Mariprofundaceae bacterium
AGCAGGAACTTGAAACCTTAACACGCAGGTTTGTACAAAAAATGGAGCCTGTGTTGGGCGTAAATGAAGACATTCCTGCACCCGATGTGAATACAAATCCGCAAGTGATGGCTTGGTTTTTTGATGAATACAGCAAAACCAATGGTCATGTGCCTGGTATTGTAACAGGAAAACCTCTTGAGCTTGGTGGTCTGAAAGGTCGTTTGGAAGCAACTGGTTATGGGGTGGCATATGTTACATCACTGGCTCTTGAGCAAATGGATATACCATTGAAAGCTGCCAAGATAGTGATTCAAGGCTTTGGCAATGTTGGTTCATATACTGCGTTACGCCTTCAAGCTATGGGGGCGAAGATTGTAGGCATTTCGGATAAAGATGGCGGCTTATTTAATCCACAAGGCATAGATATTGTATCTGCTGCCCAATTCGCTCAGGAAACAGGTGGGTTGAAAGGTTTTTCTGACGGAGAAAAAGTGAATAATGAAGCATTACTCGCTCTTCCTTGTGATGTGCTAATTCCTGCTGCTCTTGAAGGAACAATCAACTGCGATACTGAGACAGAGGTCCAAGCACAACTTATTATTGAGGCTGCCAATATGCCAATCACGCATATGGCGGATGAAAAGTTAAGAAGCAGAGGGGTTATCATTATTCCTGATATTCTAGCGAATGCAGGTGGTGTGATTGCTTCATATTTTGAATGGGTTCAGAATATACAACGCTTTGATTGGGAGCGACATGTGGTGCAAGAACGCATGGAAGAACATTTGGCACGTGCTTATAAAAACATTGCCTCTTTAGCCAAAGAAACAGATGTGGATTTACGCACGGCGGCTTACCAAATTTCTGTAAGCAGGGTTTTACGTGCTATTGAATTAAGAGGTTTTTAGTATGAGATTATTATATAGGAAGGTTAAGAGATGCTTCAAGAAGTAGCCATGAAAATTGAGGATATGAAATGTGCAGGCTGTGAAGGAACCGTGCGCAAGAAGCTTCTTACGGTGAAAGGTGTTTATGAGGCTAGGGCTAATTTTAAGAGCGGTGCGGTGCTATTAAATGTATCATCGTCTTTTCAATCCTCTGAAGCAGTCAAGGCGATTCGAGAGCTTGGTTATACGCCCGTTAAACCCACTGAGTAACGCATACGCATAGACTAAAAAATTGAAAATAAGGTAGATTATATGAAGAAGTACATAGTATTGATGGCTATATTAGGTTTGATGACAGCTTGCTCAACGTTGTCAGGTGAAAGTGAGCATAGTCAAAAGAAAAATGAAAATTTAAATGAGGGCATGAATCATGAACATGATTTTTTTGTTGCACGAAAAGGTCTTTCAGATGGTTATGAGTTTATTTTTCATGTGATGCCTGCGCCTGAAGGCGAAGGATTTAGTAGGGTTAATTATCATCTCATGGTAAGCATTGAGAAAAATGGTGTGCCCATGGATCATTTAAAAGTCTATTCGGATGTGAAACACCCAGATGGAAGTTATCAGGCTAAGGCTTTAATGATGAAAATGGGGCACTGGTATATGGCTGCATACAACCTTAGCCATGAGCAAGGCAGACATTGGATGACGGTTTCTTTTGAAGTATCTGGGAGAAGCTATTTTTCGGGTGTTTATTACCCTGAAAGAGCGTCTCAATA
>JAUZQR010000071.1 GCA_030950865.1 Mariprofundaceae bacterium
GAACGTTCACGCGGCAAAAATCCTTTACCCCAAGTGAGAATATTATCTTTATCTTTCAACAAGAAGAACACCAATACAGGTACTAAGACAGCATACACCAACAAAGCAATGAGGTTAGGAATAGATGACAGCGACATCGAAACAGCCGCCCCTCCCCACTCTTGGGCTTTTGTGGACACATTGGCAATCATTTGCTGCAAATGCTCTGGATTGATCCAATCAGCATAATTGGTTTGCATGTCATGCAAAAAGGTCCGCAACGATGTAATATATTGGGGAATATGTTGCACCAAACGCATGACCTGTTCGGTCAGCAAAGGCAATACGGCAAGCATTGTGAACAACACCATCAACAATGCGCCGACGCATACCAAAATTACCGCCAGCAAACGTGGAACATGCAAGCGCACCAATAACTGGACGATACCATCCAATACATACGCCAGCGCAATGGCAAATAATACAGGAGCCAACACATCACCCAACAGCCATACCAAGGTGAAAATACCAAACAATGAGGCCAACAACATCATAAGCTGTGTATCAGCCATACGTTGGTTAAGCCAGTCGGTAACTTTAGTCATGTTTGCACTCGGTTTTGCAAGATTTTCCGCCTAAAGCAACAAGTAAGGCAGCCATCAATGTTGCCAGTAAATGGCACACGGCACTCACACCATGATATATACCAAACTGTACACGTTGTGGGTCATCTTTTGCCAATGCATCAATGGCACCTGCACTATCTTTGATAGATTGTATCAAAGGCGAAATACCAAATTCATTAATAGAAATCAATAAAAAAATCAATACTAACAATACCCAGTTCAAACGCCCTGCTGTGTGTGAACGCATCCAAAATGTTGCCACTGCGGCCGCTAGAAGTAACACACCCATATTCACCATATGAAAGATATATCCAGCCAACATGCCTGCTTGCATCGAACTCTCAGCCTTGGCAAAGAGTATGGGTGTCACCACATAGCCTGAGACCAGCAGCAAACCAAGTATCATCGCCAGACAAAGTCTGAGCGCCCCCATGCGTACGCAAGCAGCATTCATAGCCATTATGAGTACAAAACACTCACAATTTCATATTCACGTTCACCACCTGGCGCACGCACAATCGCTTCATCACCTTCTTCTTTGCCAATCAAAGCACGTGCAATCGGTGATGTAATAGAGATTTTACCTTGCGATAAATCTGCCTCATCTTCACCAACAATCTGGTATGACACAGACTTTTCAGTTTCAGCATCAATCAACTCAACCTTGGCACCAAATACAATTTTATCCGTAGTCATGCTTGAAGTATCAATAATCTCTGCTCTGGCTAATTTATCTTCCAGCATATTAATACGGGCTTCATTCATACCCTGATCTTCTTTGGCTGCATGGTATTCATCATTTTCAGATAAATCACCATGAGCACGTGCTTCTTCAATAGCAGCAATAATCTGGTGTTTTTTGACACCTTTGATATAAGCCAATTCTTCGCGTAATTTCTCTGCGCCGTCTTTGGTCATTGGGACACGTTGCATAATTATGCCTCACCTTTATGATAATCTTGAATGCTTTTCACTGTCGTAACATCGTCATGACTTACCATGGATTGCGCAGCTGCTAATCCACCTGCCATGGTCGTAAAATACACAATACCCCTATCCAATGCTGCCTGACGAATGGATTTTGAATCAGCAATCGAGCGTTCGCCTTCGGTTGTATTGACAATAAAGTTCACTTCATCAGACAATAGCTTATCCACAATATGTGGACGAACACCATCAATCACTTTTGCCACTTTTGTACTCGCCACACCTGCTTCTGCCAACGTATTGCATGTGCCTTCAGTAGCCAATACTTCAAACCCTGCATCAACCAACATTTTAGACAACTCTACCACACGATGTTTATCCGCTTCACGAACCGAAACAAAAGCACGCCCAGCATCTGGCAAACGTGAGCCACCGCCCAATTGCGCTTTGGCAAATGCTGCGGGGAATGTTTTGGCAATACCCATCACTTCACCCGTTGATTTCATTTCTGGGCTTAACAATGGATCCACACCACGGAACTTCACAAATGGGAATACCGCTTCTTTCACTGCACGGAATGTCGAAGGTTGTTTGACTTCATCAATGCCTAAATCATCCAAACTTTGGCCTGACATAATGCGCGCTGCCATTTTAGCTAGAGGAACACCTGTTGCTTTAGAAACAAATGGAACCGTACGCGAAGCACGCGGGTTTACTTCCAATACGTAAAGAGTTTCACCTTGCAATGCGAACTGAATATTCATAAGTCCAGATACATTCAATGCCATACCCAAAGCTTTGGTTTGACGTATAACCTCTTCTACCATGGCATCCGAAATAGAATGTGGTGGCAAACAACACGATGAGTCGCCCGAATGCACACCTGCCTCTTCAATATGCTCCATGATACCGCCAATCACCACACGTTTACCATCGCACAAAGCATCAACATCCAATTCAATCGCCTGATTTAAAAATCTATCCAACAATACTGGATGATCAGGAGAGGCTTGTACCGCCTCATTCATATAACGCAAAAGTCCAGCTTCATCATGAACAATTTGCATGGCACGACCGCCCAATACATACGATGGGCGAACAACAACAGGGTAGCCAACTTCATTGGCAACAGATACAGCTTCTTCCGTAGAGCGAGCCGTTCCATTTTCTGGCTGCAGTAGTTTTAAATCATGTAAAAGCTGTTGGAAACGTTCACGGTCTTCTGCCAAATCAATCATATCAGGGCTGGTGCCAATAATCGGCACACCTGCTGCTTGCAATGACTCAGCCAGTTTCAATGGAGTCTGTCCACCAAACTGTACAATCACACCAGTAGGATTTTCAACAGCTACAATCGCCATCACATCTTCAAAGGTAAGCGGCTCAAAATACAAACGATCGGATGTGTCATAATCTGTTGAAACTGTTTCTGGGTTACAGTTCACCATAATTGTTTCAAAACCATCTTCCGACAATGCAAAAGCGGCATGAACACAGCAATAATCAAACTCAATGCCTTGTCCAATACGATTCGGACCACCACCAAGCACCATAATTTTTTTCTTATTCGTGGGTAAAGCCTCGCACTCTTCTTCATAGGTTGAATACATATACGGTGTTTTGGCTTCAAATTCAGCTGCACATGTATCCACACGTTTAAATACTGGTTTAATGCCTAACTTAGCGCGGGTAGAAGCAACTGTTTGCTCATCACTATTCAACAATATTGCCAAACGTTGATCAGATAAACCTTCGCGCTTGGATTTTCTCCAATCAGCAGCGGATAAATCAGTAATGTTACGCCCTACCAATGATTGTTCCAATTCAATGATGACTGCCAACTCACGTACGAACCATGGATCAACTTTGGTTACATCAAAGACTTTTTCTTCAGACCAACCTGCCCGCAAAGCTTCGCCCATCCACCAAAATCTATCTGCACCAGGTACAGCCAATTTCTCTTGCAAGAAAATGGTTTCATCCACATCGGAAGGTACATACTTGTCAAAACCACAGGAATCGACTTCCAAGCCACGCATGGCTTTGCCCAAACTTTCAGTGAATGTACGACCAATAGCCATCACTTCACCCACAGACTTCATCTGTGTGGTCAAACGAACATCGGCACCCTGAAATTTTTCAAAAGCAAAACGTGGTAGTTTTGTCACCACATAATCAATACTAGGCTCAAATGCAGCAAAGGTTTCACCCGTGATATCATTTTTGATTTCATCAAGCGTATAACCGACCGCTAATTTCGCAGCAATCTTGGCAATTGGAAAGCCTGTCGCCTTGGATGCCAAAGCAGAGGAACGTGATACACGCGGATTCATTTCAATAATAATTAAACGTCCATCCACAGGGTTCACTGCAAACTGAACGTTCGAACCACCTGTTTCTACGCCAATTTCACGAAGGATTGCGATGGAGGCATTACGCATACGTTGATACTCTTTATCAGTTAATGTTTGCGCTGGTGCAACAGTAATTGAATCACCGGTATGCACACCCATGGCATCAAAATTCTCAATGGAGCAAATAATTACGCAGTTATCAGCATGATCGCGCATCACTTCCATCTCATATTCTTTCCAACCAATAATGGATTCTTCTACAAGAATTTCATCCGTTGGCGAAGCTTCTATGCCTGAGTTAGCAATATATTCAAACTCTTCAGGATTATAAGAAATACCGCCGCCAGAACCACCCAAGGTAAAGGATGGGCGAATAATAATCGGATAGCCAATTTCATCAGCTAAATCACGGGCTTCTTGCATATTATGGGCAAAACCACCACGCGCCATTTCCAAGCCAATACGATCCATACACTCTTTAAACAACAAACGATCTTCTGCTTTATCAATCGCTTCTGGCTGTGCGCCAATCAACTTAACATTAAATTTATCAAGAATGCCGTGTTTATTCAGTGAAAGTGCGCAGTTTAAGGCTGTTTGCCCACCCATGGTTGGTAAAATCGCATCAGGACGTTCTTTTTCAATGATTTTCGCAACAACTTCCCAAGTCACAGGCTCAATATAGGTTGCATCAGCAAACTCGGGGTCGGTCATAATGGTTGCTGGATTTGAGTTCACAAGAACAACTCGGAAACCTTCTTCTTTCAGCGCTTTACAAGCCTGAACTCCAGAATAATCAAACTCGCAAGCTTGACCAATCACAATGGGGCCTGCGCCCAAAATCATAATCGATTGAATATCAGTACAACGTGGCATGGAGGTGGCGACTCCTGAAACTGGATTTTCTGTATTTCATCATGTGTAAGCTAACTTACCCATCACACAGAAAACGGGTAAGTCAGAATAATCTGATTCTCACCCGTCTAATCGCGAAGCATAACCCGAAGCGGGTCAGCATAAAAGCACTCATGTAAATCGGGCTTAGAAATTACATCTAAAATGCTCGTTTTAGAAAAAACGACCCAATGGCAAGCCCAATGCGGATGCAACACCTGCATGCATAATCTCACCATTTAACACATTAAGGCCACGTCTTAATACCATGTTTTCTTTCATTGTTTTATCAAACCCATCACGCGCTAAGGCACTAATATATGGTAAGCTTGCATGTTCCAATGCCATACTACTCGTACGCGGCACACTGGCTGGAAAATTCGGCAAGCAGCAATGCCACACGCCATTGCGCAGGTAAACAGGGGCATCATAACTACTCACTTGGCTGGTCTCAGATATACCGCCCTGATCAATCGCAACATCCATAAACACGCTGCCCTCACCCATCAATGCCATATGCTCAGCTGTTAATAATTGTGGTGCATGTTTCCCAGCAATCAGGGCAGCACCAATCAATACATCACTGTGTGGCAAATCATCCAACAGTCTCTTTTCATCAAGTAATGCCGTTGAAACAGGCTTGCCAGCCCAAC
>JAUZQR010000072.1 GCA_030950865.1 Mariprofundaceae bacterium
TAGCCCACACATGATTTAACCCCGCATATTTTTTATATGATTGAGTAAACGGAGTGCTGATTGAGACCAACTATAAGTCTCACCCAGTTTCTCTGCATTGTAACTCGGTTTATCGCCCTGACTCACTTGAATCACAGCATCTGCAAATTGTATAGGATTCTCAGGCTCTACATGCACACAAATTCCTTGAAATGCAGATTTACACTTAGCTGGATGCGATAAAATTGTCGGGACACCACACGCAAGATACTCTTTCACTTTCAAACTACTTGCTTCACCTAGTTTTTCCATGCGTTCCTTTGGTTGAAGCGAAACCATTACATCTGAAGCATTGATATAATCAGCAACCTGCGCATGAGGCACAGAACCAACAAAATCAACATACGTTTCAATACCTATTTTCTGTCCATACATTTGCATTGCCTGCCGCAAATCACCGTCACCAACCATGAGATATCGTACGCGCTTGGATTGAATTTTTTCAGCTATCATTGAATATGCATCAAACATCGTCTTTACATCATGATAAAAGTCAAAACTCCCTACAAAACCAACATAAAAAACCTCACTATCAAGTTTAAGTTTCTCTCGACAAAATAGTGTACTTTCATGTTTAAATAAAGATTCATCTACCCCGTTTTCTATCACCACAATCTTATCATTTAAATACGCGTACTGCTCAATCATACGACTTCTCAGCGCGTCATAGGGCACAACAACCAAGGACGAATAACGCATGATTGCAGATTCCATACGCTTCACTAAATACATTTTAAGCGCTGAGGCACCACCTGTTGCATAGTTATCCAAGAGAAAGCCATTTACTTCACAAACAACGGGTACAGCAAACTCACGACACAGACGATACAATGCTGGAAATGTCGAAATTTGGCGTGTGTACACGACATCCCAACGCTTTTCTTGCAATTCTTTTTTAAGTTGCCGATACATTCGCTTTTGAAAAAGCCAATCGCCCAACAAGCGAATATCTGAATGAGCCAACCAAGTATGTGGAAATTCAAAATTCGGCATATTATCTTGAGTGCGCGGCGCACGCAACAACACATTATGCCCTGCCCTATGCCAATGTTTTAAAAATTGGCTTACATGAATTTGCGGAGCTTTATGGGGTGCAAGATTGCCATCGGTCAAATATAAAATTCTCAAACTACGTATCCCTGACGTTATAAGTCACTAGAATATTATGGAACATTTTTGCAACTTGGA
>JAUZQR010000073.1 GCA_030950865.1 Mariprofundaceae bacterium
TTTTGTCAAAACTAATGTTATGGGTACGTTTACCTTATTAAATTCAGCACGTGAGTATTGGTTAGATGAAAAAAAATGGGGCAAAAAGGATTGTTGTTTTCATCATATTTCTACTGATGAGGTCTATGGCACATTGGAAGCGAGTGATCTAGCTTTTAGTGAAACGACACCCTATGCACCAAACTCACCTTATTCTGCATCAAAAGCTGGTTCCGATCATTTAGTGCGTGCGTATTTCCACACCTATGGATTACCCGTAACCACCACCAACTGTTCAAATAATTATGGTTCATATCAGCATGATGAAAAGTTCATTCCAACAGTGATTCGTAAGTGTTTAGCGAAAGAGTTGATCCCTGTCTATGGTGATGGTTCGAATATTCGCGATTGGCTTTATGTTACTGATCACTGTTCGGGCATTGATGCGGTGGTGCGTAAAGGAAAGTTGGGAGAAGTGTATAATATTGGCGGTATAAATGAGTGGGCAAATATCAATATTTGCCGATTGATTTGCCAATTGATGGATGAGCATAAGCCTGAACATGTACCGCATGAGAAGCTGATTACCTTTGTGGAAGATAGAGCGGGTCATGATTGGCGTTATGCCATTGAAGCAACGAAGATGAACGATCAATTGAATAGGCAGCCTGCCGAGACTTTTGAAACAGGTATTCGTAAAACAGTGGATTGGTATATTACCATGTATCAGCAGGCTCTGATTTATAGCTTATGATTAACCATATATTAACAAGGGGAATGTGGAGTCAATGATATATGGAAGTATTACAGTGAGACTGGCATGAAATTGCTAGAAATAAGTTTTGTTAAGTTAGAAATAACTCAACAATCAATTGAGTCTACCCCTCTTGATTCATAAGCGCTCCATCAAGGAAAAATTATTAAAAGGTGGTGCATGGGCCTTTTCAGGAAAGGTGGTTACAGCTTTTACTGGGCTAGCGGTAAATGCTTTGCTGGCGCGTCTTTTGCCGCCAGAGGAGTTAGGAGTGTATTTTTTAGCATTCAGTCTAGTGTTATTTATGGCAGTGGTAGCACAATTAGGCTTGACTCAATCTATTGTGCGTCTTGTAGCTGAATCGATGGCTATAAATCGCCCTAAAAGAGCCCACCTAGCAGTACTTTGGACTCTTCGTCTTGCCGCATTGGCAATATTAGGTGTTTCTTGTTTATTTGCTTTTGGAGGAGGTGCATGGATAGCTAATTATTTTTTCCATTCAGAAGGTTTGTCTCAAGTTGTTGGGTTGGTTGCTGTGTGGACGGTAGTAATAGCATTTCAGCAAATAATGGCGGAGATATACCGAGGTTTCCATGATATCCGACTAGCAACAATCTTTGGTGGTTTAGTTACGGGATTGTTAACGATGATTATATTTTTTGCATTTTGGATGCTGGAATGGAATAGTGACTTAGATGAAATTATATTTTTTTCCATTGCTGCAGGGGCAAGTAGCGTTGCTTTGTCTAGTCTCATGTTATGGAAAAAAATAAGTGTGCTACCATTACCTATAGGTAATGAAATTAATGTACTAGAAATATTACATCTCTCATGGCCTTTATGGATATCTGGCTTAATGGTTTTTGTAGTGTTGCAGGCTGATATTTGGGTGGTTGGTTATTTC
Organism: Mariprofundaceae bacterium; assembly: GCA_030950865.1. GTDB lineage: Bacteria > Pseudomonadota > Zetaproteobacteria > Mariprofundales > Mariprofundaceae. Next base: position 1,638 of record JAUZQR010000073.1, read on the forward strand.
CTCGAAGATGTGGATGTGGCTTTATATGGGGCTGCATTACGTATCGTTACGCTATTATTGATTACAACGTCTGTCTTGTATTCTTTTTTGCCTCCAATTATTGCTGAAATGAGTGTCAATAAAGAAATAAGAAAGTTACAGGCAATCCTATGCTCTGTAGCTTTTGGAAATAGTTTTATAGTATTTCCAGCGTTTATGTTGTTGGTATTATTTCCTGAGTTTACGTTGTCTTTAGTCTATGGTGACTATTATATTCAAGGGGCGTTTGTTTTGTCCGCTTTGTCTATAGGGTTATTTTTCAATGTACTAACGGGAATACGTGGATATGTATTAATGATGACAGGGCATGAAAAAACTCAAATGGTAATTTCCATTGTTGGTGCTGGAATCAATATTCTCTTTTGTTCTATTGGTGCTGTTTCAATGGGTATCAATGGGGTTGCAATTGGTGCTTTATTTGGAACAATAATTCAGTGTGTTTTAGAAGTTATTGCTGTAAAACGATTAGTTGGGGTTTGGACTTTTGCAACGCCACTGTATATTAAACAATTTAACATTAATTTATAGTGGTCCCCATAAATAGGACAGTGTATTAAGATAGATTTAGTGATATGTTATTCCATAATAAATTGGAGATGATATGGCTAGAAAACAATACAGCAAAAAGATAAAG
>JAUZQR010000074.1 GCA_030950865.1 Mariprofundaceae bacterium
ATGACGCGTCAATATGAAAAGCAGACGTTTTAGCACCATTCAACCAAGTTTTTTGGGTCGATGCTTTTTCCTTCGGTAGATGCAGCAATGGAAGGAGCAGCGGCTTTGTTGAAGCTGCAATAATTGATGTTGGAAACCTGATATAAGCTTTGCGCATGGAGCAGTTTTTTTATATCAGCATTGTCACCATTGGCATCTACACCGCAGGCAATGGGTTTGATGGCTTTGGCATTCGCCCTTTCCTTGAGAAGGGATTGAATCAAATGATTGGTTACCCATGTTTTACCAGCATCGGTATCTGTTGCAGTAATAAAAACAGCGTTTGGCATGATGTTTATTGTAGCTCGATAGGGATAATATGTCCCTTTGGCTGATAAGGGGAATCCTTATGCCATGCTTGGGCATATAAGGCTTCAAAGGTAGCGCGTATTTGCCCATCTTCCATGCGATGTTTTGCCCCATAAGTGGCATCAAGTTCTTTGAGCAGGCGACGACCATAGAGCCCGCCAGAGCGCCCTGAAATCGCACTTGATGATGCGCCTAAACCTTTGAGTTCGCGCACCAACGCCATGACATTGGGATAGGTGAGCGTAAATAAATCGCTATCAATAACAGGTAATTCAATCGGCAGTTGGTTCAGCACATCACCCAAAGACATAACATCAGGAAAGGGTAAGACATGCCCAGCTTTGCGGTTCTCGTTATTTGCTGCCAGCTCAGCCATAGATTGGCGCAACTCTGCCAATGTGCGGCGACCAAATGTGGAGAACAGCATCAAACCACCTGGTGCCAAGGTGCGGCGCATTTCAGCGAGCATATCAGCAGGGTTGGCAACCCATTGCATGGCTAGATTAGAGGTCACCAAATCAAACGATGCATCGGTAAAGGGCAGTGCACAACCATCAGCAATACAATGGTGGCGTTTACCATGCCATGGTAGGCGTATGCCATGTTGTTTACGTGCATGTCGAACCATGGATTCAGACAAATCGAGGCCTGTAACATGTGATTTTTTAAACTTTTGCGTTAGCAGACGGGTCACATAACCCGTACCACAGCCAATATCGAGAATGCGTTTCGGAGCGATTTTGGTAAAATCCAAATGTGCGATAAGGCGATCACCAATTTCACGCTGTAATACAGCATGATGATCGTATGTTTCTGCGGCACCTGAAAAGGCACGTTTTACATGTGGGCGGTGAATGTGAGAAGTTTTTAAATCGTGTGACACCATGACTCCAAAAGGCAGTGAAATGTTTTAGCTTGTGTTAAAAAGGGTGCATGACCGCAGTTTTCAAAATGATGCAGTGTGCTATGCGGAATATGTTTAGCAAGGAAATCACTGGCTTGTACAGGAATAATTGCATCCTTCTCACCGTGCGTAATCCATGTGGGTTGTGTGATATTGGATATGTCATTTCGCAAATCCAAGTCTGCCAATAATCGTAACCCCTCTTGCATGCCTTGTGCGGAAGTTGGTTTTTCCTTATCCACAGCTATACGCGCAATATCATTGTATTGTTTTCGTTCCATACCTTCAGCATGAAAGATTAAAGCAAAAAAACGAGACATGGTTTTGGCGGCTTGCTGTTCGATACCTTGTTGAAACTCTTGCAAAACTTTATTGCTACAACCATGTACCCAATCATCTTTTTGAGAAAAACAGGGGGTGCTACTTACCAATGCCAATGCCTTGATATGTTCGGGATACGCGAGCGCAAGTTGCATGCTCAACATGCCACCAAGAGACCAGCCGACCAAAATACATGGTTTTGAAGGTAGTTGATTGGCGAGTGTTTTAAGCCAGTCAGCGCTGTCGGGTTCACCGCCATGCCCAGGTAAATTTAGGAATATAGCATTGGGGAATTGGACTTGTTGTTGATGCCAAATTTGTTTTGATTGACCCCAGCCGTGAATAAATACCAAAGGGCTCATGGTAGCGCCTTCAAAGCGGTGGTTAAATTCTCAATCTGTTCGGATGAATGTGCTGCTGAAAGTGTGATACGTAAACGAGATGTGCCTTCTGGCACAGTAGGGGGGCGAATAGCTGGAACAAAAAAGCCAGCATTGCGTAATGTTTGTGCGGCTGCAAGTGCATCACCATCACTACCAATGATAAGTGCTTGAATGGCGGTTTCTGAAGGTAGTAGCTTGAGTGCTAGTGTTTGTTTATGAAATAATTGCAAATTATCTTGAAGTTTTTTTTGTAGGGAGCCTGTCTGAATAAGTTTGAGAGACTCAAGCATGGCAGCAGGCATGGCGGCGGGAAGTGCGGTGGAATAAATCATGGTGCGAAGGCGTTGTTTTAACCCTCCAATCAATTCATCTGTGCCAAGAATAAATGCGCCATATCCACCAAATGATTTGCCGAAAGTGCCGACCTCAATCAAACGCTCATGACCCGCAATATTAGAGGAAAGTCCGCGATAATTGTTACCTATGCAGCCTATACCGTGTGCATCATCCAATAATAAAAGCGTGCCGTGATTCTCTGCCAGCGATAAAAGTTGCGCGACATCGGCGCAATCGCCATCCATGCTAAATACACCATCGGAAACAATGATACGTTTGTGTGCGTTATTTCTTTCTAATAGTGTAGATAATTTATTGTAATCCCGATGCGAAAAACGGTGTGTTTTAGCACCTGATAAACGCACACCATCCACCAAGGATGCATGGTTCAGTTTATCGCAAAATACATGTGTATGGCGATCTGCCAAGGCTTGAATCAAGCCAATATTAGCAAGCATGCCTGAGCCGACAACAAGACAGGACTCATAACCTTTCCACGCTGCAAGTTCATTTTCTAATTGATGTAGTTGCGGGTGATCACCAGAAATAAGTCGTGATGCTCCGCTTCCCATGCCATCCTTTTGAATAGCGGTGATAGCAGCTTCTTTGATTTGTGGATGACTGCGTAAGCCTAAATAATCATTGGATGCAAAGTTTACCAATGATTGCCCCGTCAAAGTGATGTGTATGCCCTGCTGACTGGATGCAGCAAAGCGGCGTTGCCTATCTTTTGGGATAGAATCAAACCACTGGCGAGAGTCATGTGGAGTATCGGACATAGTGGGCATGCTGTAGGGTGATAGAGGGCTGTCAACTATAGAGGCATTTAAGGTTTACTAAGCTCTGATGATGACTTGTACTACGCGCTAGCATTTCCTATGCTGTGACTATGAATTTGATGCAGCGTGATACGTTTTTCTTATTGGCTTATTGTGGTCTTATTTTCTTTTTATCCTCACAATCTAAGCTTATCGATACACCGCTAGATTTTCCCAATAAAGATAAACTGATTCATGCCACTGCCTATGCCATCATGGGCTATGCGGCGTGGTCGGCATTTCGCCATCATATTGAAAAACACGTGTTGCTGGCGCTTGTTAGTGTGCTGTTTGCTTCCATGTATGGCGTAAGTGATGAGTTTCATCAATCTTTTGTGGTGGGGCGTGATGCCGATGTTTGGGACTGGTTGGCTGATACAGTGGGAGCATCTTTTATGGTGGCAGTGTTATATTACAGACGGTCAAGGACAATCTAATATGTCAGCATCAAGTTTACCCAAAGATTTTGTGGCACCTGATGCTTTGCAAGGCATTCCCCGCCAACAAACCAACCCGACACGCTGGCAAGGTGAGCAGTGGGATGAATTTGTACAGGCGTTGAAGAAAGAAGGTATCAGTATTCGTGAAAAACGTTTTGAAACAGGTGTGTATGTCACTGATGCCGGAGGCTTGGCTTTTGGCTTGCCACATGGGGTGATTGTTGCAAAAAGTACTGAGAAAATTGCGAATTTAATGAAGATTGCGC
>JAUZQR010000075.1 GCA_030950865.1 Mariprofundaceae bacterium
GTGAACTTATACAATGTATTCCCGATGTTTTATTGGGCGATACGCTGTTGGAACTTCCAGAGGGTATGCAGGAAGATTTGCTTGCTGAGTTTGAAGCCCATGAAATTGGTGATGTTGTTGAGCATTTGGATTCGGATGATGCCACAGATATTTTACAGGTGGTGGATAAGGATGTTGCCGATGAGGTGATTGAATCCCTTGAACCAGATGAGCGCCGTGAAATTGAACCGCTAATGGCGCATGATGAAGAAACTGCTGGTGGCTTGATGCAGGTTGAGCTTTTCAAGGTGCGTGATGATTGGAAAGTTGAAAAGGTCATGCAGGTTTTAAGACGCTGGTCAAAAGACATCGAAAACTTAAATTATGTTTATATTGTGGATGATGAAGATCGTTTGGTAGGCATGTTTTCATTGCATCGTTTGCTGTTTGTTGAGCCTGATGTGTTGGTGATGGATATTGCAGAGACAAATTTGCGTAGCGTATTACCCAATCAAGATCAGGAAGATGTTGTCAAAGTGTTTGAAAAATATGATATATTGGCATTGCCTGTTTTGAATGAAGAGGGCGTGTTGATTGGTCGTATTACAGCTGATGATGTGATTGATGTCATTCAAGAAGAAGCCACTGAAGATATGTATCGTTTGGCGGCACTGTCTGATCAAGATGATTTGGCAGAGCCAGTTGGCATTACTGCATGGCGACGTGGTGTTTGGCTGACCGTGAATTTGGGTACAGCGATTCTTGCTTCGATTGTGATTTCACAATTTCAGGCAACTATTTCACAAATTGTGGCACTGGCAATTCTCATGCCTATTGTTGCCAGTATGGGTGGTATAGCAGGAACACAAACGCTAACTGTGATTGTGCGCGGTATTGCGCTGGGGCGTGTGACCTATGCCAATGAACGACGCGCTTTAATCAAAGAGACCTCGGTGGGTTTGTTGACGGGACTAACTTTTGCGCTATTTGTTGGTATTGTGGTGTCTTTTTGGTTTCCAGAATTTGGCGTGTCATTGGGTCTGGTGATTGGTGCTGCGATGCTAATCAATCTTTGTGCCGCAGGTTTGGCTGGCGCATTGATTCCGCTTACCTTGCAACGCCTAAATATTGATCCAGCTTTGGCATCAGGCACGATTTTAACGACCGTGACAGATGTGCTCGGCTTTCTATCATTCCTAGGTTTGGCGACATACTTTTTGTTGTAAGCAGAGGTAATCAGAAAGATGAATGGGCTAAGTTATGATGCCTTGGATGTCGAATTAAACTGCTGATTAAGGTATTCAACAATGGCATTGGATTCGTATAACCATGTTGTTTTATCGCCTTCATCAATGCGTAGGCATGGCACTTTAATTTTACCGCCTTCTTTTTCCAATGTATTGCGATGTTCACCGCCACGAACTTGTGCATCACGGTATTCCAAGGGAATGTTCAAACGGTGCACGGTACGACGCGTTTTAATACAAAATGGGCATGCGAAGTATTGATACATAGACATCGACTTTACTTGTTCGTTGATGGTGTTTTGGGCTTCTTGTGAACGTTTAATTTTGCGCGGGCTGGTTAAAAAGCTAACAAGCGCCATAAGTCCGCCGACACCTTCACGAAAAATCTTTAATAAAATGGCTTTAATCATGGCATATACCCCAAATTAACAATAATAGGGCGCAAGATAGCAGATAATAAGTATTCTTTAAGCGTATTATAAATAATGTCATTTGATAGTTGCATTTGACCTTATGGACGAAGCACGCACAATCTGCATCATGAAAGTTGCCGTATTATTGTTAGCTGCTGGTCGTGGCACCCGTTTTGGTGGTGAGATTGCCAAGCAATATGTGAAGGTCTGTGGAAAAGAAATTCTTTTGCATACCCTGCACAGCTTATCTCAAGAGTCGCGTATTGCGGTTGTTCAGCCTGTGATTGCTGAGGGTGATACCATGTTTGCGGATGTTGTGGCAGCACATCACTTCCCCTTTGTTTTGTTGCCAGCGGTGGTCGGTGGTGCGGAGCGTTCAATATCTATGCAACTAGGTTTGGCAGCCTTGCCCGATGACGTGGATATGGTGGCTGTGCATGATGCGGCTAGACCATTGGCATCCAAAGAGGTGCTGAAGAACGTTCTCGATATGGCAGAGCGACATGGGGCGGCCGTGCCAGGTGTTGCCGTACATGACACGATTAAACGCATCAATGCGGATGGTAAAGTGCTGGAAACACCGAGTCGTACATGTTTGCGCGCGGTGCAAACGCCACAAGTTGCACGTAAAGAATGGTTTGAGCAGGCATTAAAACAAGAAAGGTCGCGTTTGCACCTGCATACTGATGATGCTTCGGTTTTAGAAGCGGCGGGCTTTGAGGTTTATGTATCACAGGGCGATGTGAATAATCGCAAAATCACCACACAAGATGATTTATTATGGATGCAAACGCTGTTGCAAGGGGAAGGCTTATGATGCGGATTGGGCAAGGTTTTGATGTGCATGCTTTTGCAGAAGACAGGAAATTAATATTGGGTGGAGTTGAGGTTGCCTATCACCTTGGTTTGGCAGGGCATTCCGATGCTGATGTGTTGATTCATGCGATATGTGATGCTTTATTGGGCGCTGCGGGTTTGGGTGATATTGGACATCATTTTCCTGATAATGATCCGAAATATGCAGGTATTGATAGTACCAAATTACTCTCTGAAGTGATGACCAGCCTAGCAGAGCGAGGTTTAAAGATTGGTAATTTGGATGCTACAGTCATTGCGCAGAAACCCAAGCTTGCGACATATATTCCCGCGATGCGTGAACGCTTGGCTGGGCTGTTGAATATTGAGATAAATTTATGCAATATCAAAGCAACGACGACTGAAAAACTGGGTTTCACAGGGCGTGGAGAAGGCATTGCTGCGCAAGCTGTTGTGTTATTGGTCGAAGCCTGATTTTGTGCTAAAATAAACGCATGAAAGAAAATACTTTAAATGACTTTTACCTTTTTTGCGATGGAGAACACCGCGAGTTTTATTCGGTTTTGTTGTATGACTGGCAGGAAATAGGATTGGCGTGGCATTGTGATTCAGGCGTACTTTCTTTAGGTATAAATTCGGCAATCAAAGACATTATGTTTGTGTGTTTTTCACTGCATACAGGTGGTGCGGAACCATCGTCGATTCGACTGGACTTGAATCAATGGCGCAAGCAATTGGGTCAGGAAGATACCGCTAAATTTATTGCTGAAATACGTCGCCTTCAGGGCATAAGTTGTCAGCAGCGTGGCGATATTTTTGTGATTGAGAACCCAGCCCATATCTTGGCACCTGTGCAGAAAAAACTGAGAAATATGATACACCAATTTGGTGTGATATTGCCGAATAAAATAGCCGCTTAATTTCCGATTAAAGCTGTTTTAGGGGTGGCAATCACCATGGAAATTTCGCGTGCCTGTTCAGGCACATTTTCAATAATGAGCGTAAAGGCGCGTTTTCCTCCCGCACTAATTGGAACCTGATCAATGGCGGGGGCTATATAAGGTGCATGCCTTATTGTTGGTAGGCTAGGCGGTTCTGTAATAGCAAGTGTGCGTGTTTGGATAGCACGACTGTTGGGCATGTCAAAAAAATTAATTTGTATGGCTGGGGGTATTTGGTCACTCAATAAACGATTTTGAATATAACCATCAATAAAAAGTACACGGCTATCATCTTGGCGGTCAATCCACTGGCTATGGATATTATTTTTTAGAATATCCCAATCAGCGGGGTTTGAAGCGATGGAGACTTGCATATTCATCATAAGACTGCGCACCCAAGGTTGCGCCAACCATTGTTTTTGGTTGTTCCAAATGCCCAACCCGCTTATGCATAACAGCACAAGTATCAACCAATACCAGATGTGTGTTTGACCACGTTCAGGGAGAAGGCGCTCTTTAGATAATTGAATGTGAGGTATATCAGTTTGTTCTACAGAAATCTGTTCTGTATCAGAGGGCTGTGTATCAACTTGCTCTACATGAATATTAGTTTTGTCAGTTTGTTCTGGAGGTAATGTAGGTTCATTACTTGCTGGAACTTTTAGGGTAGAAGGTTCTACTTTTTCCGAAGAAGTTTTAGTGTATTCAAAAAGTGATGCTTCTTGGTAGGCAGGCGAATGTTCTTTTTCTGGTTGATTTGTGTGGAATTCAGCACCGCAGCGATGACATACCAAAACGGCATTTTTAATAGTGGTGGCAAGCTGATACTTGGCTTTACATTGCGGGCATGAGACGAGCATGGCGATATGCTGAAGGCTTGATGGGGATTTGTCAGCATGATGTGGAAGCTCAAGATTTGAATGACCTTTTTATACAGGGTGCAATTGCTGGCATATGCGTTACTGTTTTGCCATGTCAGAGCGTAAAACAATCATAGATATGCAGCAGCTTATGCTGCGTTACCCCACAGGGAAAGTTGCATTATCAGGCGTTAATTTAACCATTTTACAGGGTCAGTTTGTGTACTTAACAGGTGAAAGTGGGGCAGGGAAATCATCATTATTACGCATGTTTTATGGTGGTTTGCGACCATCTTCGGGGCAATTACAGGTGCAAAAAACGGACATGCGTGTGGCTGGAGAAGCGGCGGTGCGTGCTGTGCGGCGGCGTACAGGCATTGTATTTCAAGATCATAGGTTGCTTTTTTCGCGCACTGTTTTTGAAAATGTTGCACTGCCATTACGCGTTCAAGGTTGGAGCAATGAACGTTTGATTCCTCGTGTGCGAAAAGTCTTAGAATTTGTGCGTTTGGATGATCGATTATGGTCTTATCCAGAAGCATTGTCGGGTGGTGAACAGCAGCGCATTGCCATTGCCCGCGCCATGATTGCCACACCGCCTGTTGTATTGGCAGATGAGCCAACAGGTAACTTGGATGAAGATACAGCGCGTCATGTGTTGGATTTATTGATGGGGCTTAATGAATTGGGCACGACTGTGATTATGGCGACCCATGACTTACATTTACTCAATTCACACCCAGGGCGTGTGGTGCAATTGCACGCAGGAGCTTTGGTAGGGGATTCTCATGCAACCTGATAATGTGCGTATTCACTTGCCAGGTGGTCTGAATATGCCGCCATTTGGTATTCATCAATACCTTGCTTTGATTATCGTTGGCGTATCGTTGTGGGCATTGGGCTCGGTGTGGATGGGTTTGCAGGCAACAGGGCAGTGGGTTGGCACATGGCAACAGCAAATGGTGCTGCATGTTTATTTGCCGCAAGAGCATAAAAAAGAATTGCAGGCTTTGCAGCAAGGCTTGCAAGCTGTGGACGGTGTCGCACAAGTGGAATCCATAACACGTGAGGATTCAGCGCAATGGATGCGGCAATGGTTGGGCAATAGTACATTGGATGTAAATACATTGGCTGAACGTTTACCTGAAACGCTACTTGTACGTTTGTTGGATAATGAATCAGGGCAATTTGTCGTTGATGATATTCGTGATGTGGCGGAACGTATGCATGCCGCCATGAATGAGGATGAGGTGCAGTTATTGGGCATGCGTGAAGTGCTTGATAAGGCTGAGACTTTGATATGGTTTGTGACTGTTTTATTGGCTTTGGCAATGGCTTTGATTGTTTCAAATACCCTGCGCATGATTTTATTGGCACGGGCAGATGAAGTGCATTTGATGCGTTTGATGGGTGCCAAAGAGTGGTTTGTACGTATGCCATTTGTATTGGAAGGTTTACTTTTGGGTGCTGGTGCAGGGCTGCTTGCCTGGTTATTGCTTTGGCCATGGGTTTGGGGCAGCAGCGAATGGTTAGCAGGTTCTATGGTTGAATTGCATGTGGGTGTTTTATTGTTGCCCTTATTGTTTGGTGGTGCGCTTTTGGGTTGCTTGGGAGCGTTGATTGCTACGGCGCGCTTGGTCTCTCCTGATAGTGTTGTGGAGAGCTGATGAAGAGACTCTTTTCAGGAAGTTTTTCTACTGAGTTTGTTGTAAGTGCTGACTGATGATTTGCATGATTCGAGCGCGTTGCTCATCCGCATGCTTGGTTAGACTCTCTTTTAAAGGAGGATGGGCAGCAACAACGGTTGTAAAAACCTGTATGGGGATATGAGCAATGGTAAGTTTGTTGCGTGTGACCAAATTAGCAGGGGATGTGGCATGTCGGATAGCAGAGGCATCACCAATAAGTGAGCCGCAAGGAACTGATTCAAGTTTGATGTTTTTTCCCTGTTTTGTTTTCATGGTGTAATATGCTTCACCCATAACAATCAGACCGATGCCATCAAAGCTGGCACCAGCTTGATAGATAAGACTTTTTTCAGGGTAGTGTAAAAAATTCGCTGCTTGAGCCATGTATTGACGCAAATTCATAGGAATACTTTTCAACGTAGTATTGTTGGAAATGACTCGCAGCATATGACGGAAATTCGCAGTTTCTTCCAACAACTCTTGGATGTCAGGTTTTTTTATAAGCCAGGAAAGAAGCTTTTGTCGTGGCAGCTCTACAATGGTTGTCTTAGAATTTGCCACAATACTGGCGACCCGCACGCCTGGGTTGAGAAAGCATGCTTCACCCACAATATCATGTTGTTGAATAAGATTTAAGAGGGTTTTATTTCCATTTTCATCTTCGACAAATACTGCAAGCTCACCTTCTAAAATAAGAGAGAGCGTATCGCCTGATTCGCCTTGCTGGTAAAGAGTCTCGCCCTCACGAAGCTTTCTCTGGTGTAAGATGGTCCATAACTTTCCAAATGCTTTGCATAATAATGGGAACAAATGGTCATCATTATGTTCTTGGTGAAGGCTTGCACATACTTGCCCAAGTTGTGGATGGCGACTTGCCAAATCCCTTGCCTCTTTGGGTGATTTCTCTTTTAAAATGCCATGCAGTCGTTGCAGAACTTCTAGTGCAGTAGCTTGTTTATCAGATGCCAAACATAGCTCTGCATAGTGGCGAAGATAGTCTTCATTATCAGGATAAATTTCAACCAAACCTGCATATGCATTTGTTGCCTCTTGTAAGGCTTCTGGCTCCGATGGGATGCTTTCTTGTTGCGCCATTAGGCAGTGCTTTCTTTTAAGTCAGCAAGGTTTTCTTTATACATGCATTTTTCCACGGTTAGATTG
>JAUZQR010000076.1 GCA_030950865.1 Mariprofundaceae bacterium
GCATAATCAATACCATAACTATTAAATTAATATAACACTTTGATTATTATTTAATAAATAGTTTTAATTGTTTTGATAAATGAAGTTTTTTGGATAAACCGTGTGATATGACCTAATAAAATTAGGTTAAATAACCTAGTTTAGGATAAAAACTTCGGTAAGGCTTATCTCAGGTATTACTTTGATGTACTAAATGCCCCCTAATATTGGAATGTGAAATCTGTACAGTTCTGGATAACCTTTTTAAATATGCTAATGATCCAGCGATCAGTCAGAAGGGAGTCAATTAACAAAAAGTTCTGAAATGGTAATTAAATATTATGTCCCTATAACTATAAGCGTAAAATAAACCCAGCAAGCAAAACATAAGCTTTTAGGGCTACCAAGCAAAGCAAAAAAACTAGAAAGTCAGTAAACAATCGGGTAGATTGATGTTGTTGTGTCGTATGACGCAAGTATTTTCAACCGATAAAAAGCAGCAACGTGATATTAATGTAATCGTGCAGACAGCGAAAAATATAGAATTTTTAACAACTACTTAAACTTAGCGTTATACAACCCAACACCATAAACAGTCGAAAATAAACTAAAGGAACAAACCATTGAACAAACAACAACTGGCTGCCAAAATTTGGGAATCTGCCAACCAGATGCGCTCAAAGATCGAAGCCAACGAATACAAAGATTATATTCTTGGCTTTATCTTCTACAAATACCTGTCCGACCAACAAATGGTCTTTGCCAAACAACAAGGCATGAGCGATGCCGAAATCATCAAATTGAATGAAAATGATCATGAAACCCGTGACTATATTCAACAAAATATCGGATATTTTATCAGCTACGACAACCTGTTTAGCACATGGCTAGCCAAAGGCAGTGATTTTGATGTCTCTAACGTGCGTGATGCCTTATCCGCCTTTGAACGCTTAATCCATAGCCACCACAAAAAACTGTTTGATGGCATTTTTAACACTCTGCAAACGGGCTTAAGTAAACTCGGAGAAAGTGCCGTCAAACAAACCAAAGCCATCAGCGATTTACTACAATTAATTCAAGAAATCCCGATGGATGGCAAGCAAGATTACGATGTGCTGGGGTTTATTTATGAATATTTGATTGAAAAATTTGCCGCTAATGCAGGTAAAAAAGCGGGCGAGTTTTATACACCACACGAAGTCTCATTATTGATGTCTGAAATCGTCGCCCATCACCTCAAAGACCGCGAAGAAATTAGCATTTATGACCCCACTTCAGGCTCGGGTTCTTTATTAATTAATATCGGTAACAGCCTTGCCAAACATATTGATGATGAAAACAACATCAAATACTACGCCCAAGAGCTAAAAGCCAACACCTACAACCTCACCCGTATGAATCTAGTCATGCGCGGCATTATCCCTGAAAACATCGTCACCCGTAATGGCGATACCTTGGAAGACGATTGGCCCTTTTTTGATGAAAATGACCCCGTTGGCTCCTACGACCCCTTATATGTCGATGCGGTGGTTTCCAATCCGCCCTATTCGCAAAAATGGGACCCCGAACATAAAGACAGCGACCCCCGCTACGCCCGCTTTGGACTTGCCCCCAAAACCAAGGCCGACTATGCCTTTTTACTGCATGACCTGTACCACCTGCGCCCACACGGCATCATGACCATTGTACTACCGCATGGCGTGTTATTCCGTGGTGGCGAAGAAGGGCAAATCCGAAAAAACCTGATCGAAAATAACCACATTGATGCCATTATTGGTTTACCTGCCAATATCTTTTTTGGTACAGGCATACCCACCGTGATTCTGGTGCTACGCCAACAACGCGAACATAATGACGTGCTGATTGTCGATGCCAGCAAGCACTTCAGCAAAGTCGGTAAAAACAACAAACTGCAAGCCTGTGACATCAAACGTATCAGCGATACCGTGATAGCACGTGAAAACCGCCCAAATTATTCACAGCTCGTCAGCAAACAAAGCATTCGTGATAACGACTACAATTTGAATATTCCCCGTTATGTTGATTCATCTGAAGCCAGCGAAAGCTGGGACTTACACGCCACCATGTTAGGCGGCATTCCGCAAACTGAAATTGATGCCCTAAGTGACTACTGGCAAGCCCTGCCAGCATTACAACAAACGTTGTTTAACAAAAAAAATGCACAGTATGCCGAGCTAAGCATTGACATCAACACAGACCAACTCAAACAGCAGATCAGCCAACACCCGCAAGTACAAGGCTTTGTGCAAGCGTTTAGCGATGCTTTAAACGGTTTTGATGCGTATTTAGTCACCCAGCTCATTACAAACTGGCAAAGCGTCAACCGCAAACAGCAAGAAGAACGTTTAAGCCATGAACTGTTTAAACGCCTACAGTCCATTGCCCTCATCGACAAATACCACGCCTACCAACTGCTCAATAACCAGTGGCAAAGCATCCATACCGATTTAGAAATCATGCAAACCGAAGGCTTTGCCGCCTGCCGACAGGTAGACCCCAATCTGGTGAATAAAAAAGTCAAAGGCAAAGACACCGAAGTACAAGACGGCTGGATTGGGCATGTATTGCCCTTTGAGCTGGTGCAAAGCACCCACCTGCAAGAAGAACTTGAAGCCCTAAAAGAAAAAGAGAACCGCCTAACTGAAATCAGTGCCGAATTTGAAGCCATTATTGATGCCCTAAGCGAAGAAGACAAAGAAGCCGAAACCATAAAAGACAGTGGCGACGGCTTTATCAATGCCGTTGTTATCCGAGAAGCTAAGCTACTAAAAGCCGAAGTTAAAAAACAGGGTGAATTTGCAGAAGACAGTTATGAAGCCAGTATTTTAAAAACCGATAAATTAATTGCGGAGGAAAAAACCTTAAAAAAAGCCGTTAAAACCGACAGTGACACCTTGCACCTTAAAACCAAAGCCACCATAGAAGCCTTAACGGATGCGCAAGTGAATGAACTGCTGGAACACAAATGGATTACGCCCTTATTAGCCGAGCTAAACCAACTGCCCACAGCCATCATTAACGAGCTGACCCAAAAACTGCAAAAGCTCGCCGATAAATACGCCACCACCTACGCCGATGTCGAAAGTGGGATTAAAACCACCGAGCAAAGCCTCGTCACCATGTTAGATGAGCTAACAGGCAATGAATTTGACCTGCAAGGCTTGGCAGAGCTTAAATTAATGCTGAGGGATGAAGGATGAATGATGAAGGTAAGAGCAATTCAGCACTCATAACTCAGCACTCAGCATTTAATACGCCTGCGATTCGGTTTGAGGGGTTTGGTGGGGAATGGAAGGAGAAAAGAGCAATTGAATTTTGTTCCATATCCACAGGAAAAAACAATACCCAAGATAAAATCCATGAAGGAAAATATCCTTTTTATGTTAGATCTGCCACTATAGAAAGAAGCAATAATTACCTTTTTGATGAAGAAGCGGTTCTCACCGTGGGGGATGGAGTTGGTACGGGAAAAGTATATCACTATGTAAATGGAAAATATGATTTACATCAACGGGTTTACAGGATGTACGATTTTAACGATATAACGGGTAAATACTTTTTCTATTTTTTCTCCAATAATTTTTATAAACGTGTCATTTCAATGACCGCTAAAACATCTGTTGATTCTGTACGGTTGGAAATGATTGCAGATATGATGATCAATGCACCAGTAATTGAAGAACAAACCCAAATAGGCAACTTCTTCCAACAGCTTGATCGCCTAATCGCCCAGCATCAGCAAAAGCACGATAAGCTGCGATGCGTAAAAAAAGCCCTACTCGAAAAAATGTTCCCCAAGCAGGGCGAAACCCAACCCGCCATTCGCTTTAAAGGCTTTAGTGAGGCGTGGGAGTCAAAAGTTTTAGGAAGCATCGTATCGTTTTATAAAGGCAAAGACTTACCTAAAAGTTCAATACAAGATGGTGGTGTTTACCCTTGTATTCATTATGACGAACTATTCACCAAATACTCTGAAGTAATTGAAGTAGTTACGAGCAGAACCAATCAAAATGAAAATTTATTTTCGATTAGTAATGATGTCTTAATGCCAACATCCGATGTTACGCCAAAAGGTTTGGTGAAATCTTGTTGTGTTAAACAAAACGGTGTGGTTCTGGGGGGCGATATTTTGGTCATTCGGTCTAATAACCAAGGTGTTATTGATGGTGCGTTTTTAAGTCGTTTCATTAGAACCAGAGAGCAACAGGTTTTACAAAATGTAACGGGGTCAACTGTTTTCCATCTATATGCTTCTTCGATAGAAAACTTAGATATTGCTTTTCCTTCTATCGAAGAACAAACCAAAATCGGCAACCTATTCCAACAACTCGACACCCTAATCACCCAACAGCAAACCCAACTCACCCAGCTGGCGAACATCAAGCAGTCGATGTTAGCTAAAATGTTTGTTTAACGAATAAACGTCCATGACTGAATTTAACCAAGAAGCTGATTTTGAAGCCGCTTTAATTGCGGTATTAAGCAATAAGGGCTGGGAATCGCAAGTCATTAAAAACCCAACCGAGGCGGATTTATTGCAGAACTGGGCGGATATTCTGTTCAACAACAATTCAGGCATTGATCGCTTAAACGATGTGCCGCTAAGCAGCAGCGAAATGCAGCAGATTATTGAGCAAATTCATGAGCTTAAAACGCCGCTTAAACTCAATGGCTTTATTAACGGCAAAACCGTGAATATCACCCGCGATAACCCCGCCGATAAGCAGCACTTGGGTAAAGAGATCAGCTTGGAGATTTACGACCGCCAAGCTATTGCCGCTGGGCGTAGCCGTTATCAAATCGTGCAACAACCCCGCTTTAATAAAAATGCCGCTAAAAAATCTAAACTCATGCGTGACCGCCGTGGTGATGTGATGCTGTTGATTAACGGGTTGCCTGTGATCCATATCGAGCTGAAACGCAGCGGCATCCCCGTAAGCCACGCCACGAATCAAATCGAAAAATACACCGATGAAGGCGTGTTTACGGGTTTGTTTGCCTTGGTGCAGGTGTTTGTCGCCATGTCGCCCAGTGACACGCTGTATTTTGCCAATGCGGGGCAAGAGGGGCGTTTTAATAAGGATTATTTTTTTCATTGGGCTGATTTTAATAACGAGCCTGTGAATGATTGGAAGGATATTGCCTCGACTTTGTTGTCGATCCCGATGGCACACCAGCTGATTGGTTTTTATACCGTTGCCGATGGCTCGGATGGTGTGCTGAAGGTGATGCGCAGTTATCAGTATTACGCGGCGAATGCGATTTCTGATAAGGTCGCCAAAACCCACTGGGCTGATAGTTTTAATAAGCACAATCAATTGGGCGGTTATGTGTGGCACACTACAGGTTCGGGCAAAACGATGACCAGTTTTAAATCGGCACAACTGATTGCCCAATCCAAAGATGCTGATAAGGTGGTGTTTTTAATGGATCGCATTGAGCTGGGGGTGCAATCGCTGCGTGAATATAAAGGCTTTGCAGGTGACAGCCAAGACGTGCAAGCCACCGAGAACACCCATGTATTGATCACCAAATTAAAAAGCGCTGATCCTGCCAATACCTTGATTGTTAGCTCGATTCAGAAAATGAGCAATATCAATGAGGACGTTGGCGTATTGCAAAGCGATGATATTGAACTGATTAACGCCAAGCGACTGGTGTTTATTGTTGATGAGGCACACCGCTCGACCTTTGGCGATATGCTCATCACCATTAAAAAAACCTTTCCCGCGGCGATTTTTTTTGGCTTTACAGGCACGCCCATCCAAACCGAAAACCAAAAGAAAAAGAACACCACCAGCAGTGTGTTTGGGGATGAATTGCACCGTTACAGCATAGCCGATGGGATTCGCGATAAAAATGTCTTGGGTTTTGATCCTTATATGGTGACGACCTTTAGAGATAAAGACTTACGCCGTGCTGTGGGTTTGTTAAAAGCCAAGGCAAACAGCGAAAGCGAAGCCTTTGCCGACCCGAAGAAAAAAGCCATTTTTAATCGGTATATGAATGATGTATCTATGGCGGGTTATAAAGATGGTTTAGGCAACTACATAAAAGGTATCGAAGACGAGATACCGCCCTCACAATATGGTGAAACCCATAAACAACAGGTGGTTGCCGATATTTTGGATAACTGGGTGACGCTGAGCCAAGGCAATAAATTTCATGCGATTTTAGCCACACACAGCATTACAGATGCCATTGATTATTATCGTCGCATCAAACAAGCCCAGCCTGAACTAAAAATCACCGCCTTGTTTGACCCGCATATCAACGAAGGTGAGGATTATCAGACCACTAGCAAATTCAAACAAGACGGCTTGCTGGAAATCATCGACGACTATAATCAACGCTATGAACAAGCGTTTGATTTAGCCAGTCACGGCAAATTTAAAAAAGATTTATCCGCACGTCTGGCACATAAAAAGCCGTATTTACGCATCACCCACTCACCAGAGCAACAGCTTGATTTGCTGATTGTGGTCGATCAAATGCTCACTGGTTTTGATTCTAAATGGCTCAATACCTTATATTTAGACAAGGTGCTGACCTATGAAAATATCATTCAAGCATTCTCACGAACCAACCGCTTGTTTGGACCTGATAAACCCTTTGGCACGATTCGCTATTATCGTTATCCGCATAGCATGGAACGCAATATTGATGAGGCAGTCGCCCTCTATTCAGGCAATAAAGTGATGGGCTTGTTCGCCGATCAACTTGAGACCAATCTGCAAAAAATGAATGAAACCTTTGCAAAAATAGCAACCTTGTTTAGCAATGCGGGGGTTCATAACTTTGAAAAATTACCCGATAACAGCGCAGAGCGTGGGCAGTTTGCCAAGCTGTTTCGCTGTTTTAATGAGTCTTTAGAAGCAGCAAAAATTCAGGGCTTTATGTGGGAAGACAATACGCTTGCACTGGATGAAAATACCTATCTGGTGTTGGCATTACGTTATAAAGAGTTAGCAAGCAGTGGCGACGGCAGTGGTAGCGGTGGCAATGATGTCCCCTTTGATATTGACGGACACTTGACTGAAATAGATACGGGCAAGATCGACACGGATTATATGAATAGCCGTTTTGATAAATACCTTAAAAGCTTATCCTCTGGTGCGAATGCGGTTGAGATTCAAAACACAGTAGACGCATTGCATCAGTCGTTTGCCAGCCTAACGCAAGAAGAACAAAAGTTTGCCGATATTTTTCTACGCGATGTACAACGCGGTGATATTACGCCGCAAGCGGATAAAACCTTTAGAGATTATATTACTGAATATCAACGTAACGCCCAAAACAGCCAAGTCAGTGCATTGGTAGATTTATTGGCAGCCGATGCCACTGAGTTTAGAGACAAACTTAATGCGATGATAAATTCGCCTGTAACGAATGCCAATATCAATGAATTTGGTCGTTTTGATGCCTTA
>JAUZQR010000077.1 GCA_030950865.1 Mariprofundaceae bacterium
CAATTCTTTTACAAATGCCTTGTATTGCTCCTCATTCATGGGGCAGTTTAAATAGTCCCCTTCCTCGCCTTCTTCGGTATTTTTATCATAGCGGTTTTTCCAATAACAAATATCCATATTGATGGATTCCGCATCGACCACAGGGGCAATGGCATCAAAGAAACAAAGGCGATCTTCGCCTGTAAGTTTTTTGATTTGTTCATACAAACTATTGGAAGTTAAAGGCCCCGAGGCAATCAATACCAGTCCATCAGAAGGAATTTCTGTGACTTCGCCCTCTACAAATTCAATCAAGGGTTCAGCTTTAAGCGCGGATGTTACCAAATCTGAAAACTGCTCTCTATCCACCGCCAGAGCCGTGCCCGCTGGAATGCGAGCTTTGTCTCCGCATGCCATAATCAAAGAATCCATTTGCCGCATTTCTTCATGCAATAGACCCACTGCATTTTCCAAATGATCGGCACGAAATGTATTGGAGCAAACCAGTTCAGCACACTTGCCACTGCTATGGGCAGGAGTCATTTTATGGGGGCGCATCTCATGCAAATGCACCTTGATGCCACGTTTTGCTAACTGCCATGCAGCTTCTGAGCCAGCCAGTCCTGCACCAATGATGGTAACAGTTTGTGTTGAGGGTGAAGAAGTATCAGTCATGCCGTGAAGCTACTGCTCTCTAAGGTGACAACAAGAAGTAACTACTTCATTGGATGAATGCCCATAAAATCATTATGATGCGGCGATGCAAAAGATATTGATTCATTTCGCCGAGTTATCACTCAAAGGCAAAAACAAACGCGTGTTTGAAAAGAAGATGTCGGATAATTTAAAACATCTACTCAAACCGCAGCGTTTGATTCGTAAACATGACCGTACCATCCTAGAAATGGACAGCATTGATGATGCATTGCTTGACCTCTTGGCATTGATTCCAGGCATCAGTAATTTTGCGGTGATGCATGAAGCCAAGTCTGAATTGGATGATATTCGTGCCGTGGCAGAGCGTGTGGTACGCGAAACGTTTGGTGATGTTTCTGGAAAATCATTTCGTTTAAAGGCACGCCGTTCGGACAAACGTTTTGCTTTGACCAGCCCAGAGCTCAATTTCGAAGTCGGTGGTTTTCTTAAAAATGCTTTGAATTTAAATGTCGATTTACGCAATCCAGATATTACCGTACATGTGGAAGTCACTGCGCAGGGTAGCTTTGTTTATACCGATAAACGTAAAGGTGCAGGTGGTTTGCCTGTTGGCTCATCGGGCAAAGGTGTGGTGCTATTTTCAGGAGGCATTGATTCACCTGTTGCTGCCTACACCATGATGAAACGAGGTATGAAAGTGACCTTGGTGCATTTGTATAACAG
>JAUZQR010000078.1 GCA_030950865.1 Mariprofundaceae bacterium
AGTGAGGTTTAGCTTTCAGCTTTTTCATCGTCGCTTTTAGGCGTTGGTTTTTTCACAGGTATTTTTCTTGTAGTGGACTTTTTAGCTGCGGGTTTGCGCGGAGCACGCCGTGCTGCGGTCTTTTTAGCAACTTTTTCACTCAATGCTTTATCGCTTGGCCAATCACTCATAGGAAATGGTTTATCTTCTGTGTTGAAAGTGAGGTAACTAAATACCTGATAGGCATAGGTTGAAATCTGTGCGCCAAAAGATAAAACTTTTTCATTTTTATTGCCTGTAATAAGTAGTGATAAAAATTGGTATAATACAACCACTGCGAGCACAACCTCAGCTGCTGAGTAGAGGATGCTGAAAAAAATCATGAAAAGAAGGCGCTTCCAAACACTGCTGTTTTTGATGTTGTTTTTTAGCTCATCTGTATTTGTTTGCTGATCCATAATTCAACTCCTTAGTATCACGAAATAAAAGTTTCATACTAAAGCAATCATAACCCTTATAAAATATTTGGCTATCATCCATTTAACTGATTTGTGTTTTGGATGAATTCTTCTATAAGAGTTGTAATGTTATTGTTTCCAAGCATTTTTATTTCCTTCTTGTTTGCTGTTGTCTTATAGTGCCCGAATGAAACAACCTTACCAATTTTATGCTGTTGTCCTGCCTGGGCTGGAGCCATTAGCAACAAAAGAACTCGCATCACTTTCAGCACATGATATTCGCAGTGAGCAGGGCGGTGTTCGTTTTTCTGGCACACTGGATACATTGTATCGCGTAAGTTTAAGAGCGCGTTGTATCACGCGGGTTCAAGTGCGTGTGGGCAAGTGTCATGCGATGGCTTTACCTGAATTGCAACATCATGTTGCCAACATGAGCTGGGAGCGTTTTATTCCCAAGGGAGCCAGTGTTTCGGTGCAGGCAAGTGCTGAAAAATCTAAGCTCATGCATACGGACAAAACCGCCGAGTGTGTATTGGCTGGTATTAGAGATGCATTGGGTAAACGCTTGGATAAAGAGGATGGTAGTAAGCAGCATGTATATGTGCATATAAAAAATAACCGCTGTGATATTCGCATTGATGCATCGGGGGAGCGCTTGGATAGGCGGGGTTACCGTTTGTCATCAGCCAAAGCCCCTATGCGTGAAACATTGGCTGCAGCAGTGTTGCAGTGGATGGATTGGAAAGCAGATGAAGCCTTGTTTGTGCCGATGTGTGGCTCTGGAACATTGGCAATTGAGGCTGCATTGATGGGGCGAAAGGTGGCTGCGAATATACAACATGAGTTTCCCTTTAAAGATTGGGATATATTTAAAGCCAAAACTTGGCAGCGCGTATTAGAAAAAACAGAGGCTATGGCACAGCATGCTTTGCCGAGTAAAATTCAAGTATCTGATATGCATACGGGCGCGGTGATGGCGAGCAAAGAAAATGCAGAGCGGGCTGGTGTTCTTGCTGATTTAAATGTGCAGCAACAAGATGTATGTACATTGAAACCAGCAAAAGATGGGGAGGCAGGACTTATATTGTGTAACCCTCCCTATGGCTTACGTATTGAGATGGACGGCGTGAAGTTTTATCGTGATTTGGGTCATGTGTTGCGTGATTCTTTTATTGGCTGGCGTGTGGCTGTAATGTGTCCTGATTGGAAACATGAAAAGGCTTTATCATTGCCTGTTCGCCGCCGTTTACGTGTGAAACATGGTGGTTTGTGGCTGGATGTCTTGGATGTATCGACAAATGACGTGTGGAGCAAATAAACTCGCTTTTTTGCTTACAAAAACAATTTTAAAGCTGGGTTTTTTGATTCGTTGACCCATGTACAACCTAGCGTAAGCAAAAAGCCTTCAAAGGCTTGTTGGTCGTGCTTGGGAACTTCCACACCGACCAACACACGACCAAAAGCAGCACCATGATTGCGATAGTGAAATAATGAGATATTCCAACGCCCTGCAATGCAGGTGAGAAAATCAAGTAGGGCGGCGGGGCGCTCTGGAAATTCAAAACGATAAAGCTGTTCATTTTGAACTTCTGTAGATTTTCCTCCGACCATGTGCCGCATATGTAGTTTAGCGACTTCGTTATCCATTAAATCAATGACTGGATATTGATGCTTTTCAAGCAAGGCTTGAATATCTTGGCGCTCTTGCTCGCATGCCACGGCAATGCCAACAAAGACGTAGGCTTGTTTACGGCTGGAAAGACGATAGTTAAATTCAGTGATAGCCCGATCACCCAACAGCTTACAAAATGTTAGGAAACTACCTGCTTTTTCATCAATGGTGACAGCAAATAAAGCTTCGCGGCGCTCACCCATTTCAGCACGTTCAGCAACATGGCGTAAACGATCAAAGTTCATATTAGCACCGCTATTGATGCAGGTAATGACTTGCCCACGTAGCTCATGTTCGCGCACGTATTTTTTCATGCCTGCAACAGCCAAAGCACCAGCAGGCTCAACGATGGAGCGATCTTCGTCGTAAATATCTTTAATGGCCGCACAAATTTCATCGGTATCAACAAGGATAATGTCATCAACATAACGCTGAACCAAATCAAAGGTATGTGTGCCAACTTTCTTGACTGCTACACCATCAGCAAAAATACCGACTTGCTCCAAAGTAAGCAACTCGCCCGCCTTGATGGAATCGTGCATGGCAGCCGAATCAACGGGTTCGACACCGATAATGCGAGTCTTTGGCGTGATTTGTTTCAAATAGGTGGCAATGCCAGCAATCAGACCGCCACCACCAATAGGCACGAAAATATAATCCAAATCAGATGGTGCTTGGCGCAAGATTTCGGCTGCAATGGTGCCTTGCCCAGCAATCACCAAAGGGTCGTCATAGGGGTGAATGTAAGTCATGCCTGTTTGTTCGCACAATTCACTGGCATGGGTGCTGGCATCAGAATAAGAGTCGCCAAAAAGAACCACGCTTGCCCCGTGTGATTCAACAGCTTTCACCTTGATTTCAGGGGTAGTGCGGGGCATGACAATCGTTGCCTTGATAGCGAGTTTCTTAGCAGAAAGTGCAACGCCTTGGGCATGGTTGCCTGCCGATGCACAAATCACACCATGTTGCCGCTCTGCATCACTTAAATGGGCAATTTTATTGTATGCACCACGCAGTTTGAATGAAAAAACAGGCTGTAAATCTTCACGTTTTATCAATACCTCATTGCTCAGGCGTGCAGAAAGCTTGGGAGCAAGCTCCAGCGGTGTTTCTTTGGCAACGTCATAGACACGTGCGTGTTCGATGGCTTCAAGGTAGAACTTCGGCATGGGCAATCTTCTACCATGAGAATGAATGAAATCAAAATTGTTACGCAATTAGACCGTGGTTTGGCGTATGCTGAAGCATGTTTTGAGACATTTCGGGTGCTTGATGGTCATGTGTTTAAGCAAGCTGAACATCAGCAGCGTTTACAAGATGGCTTAGAAACTTATGGGTTAATATGTACAGGTAGCGCGTTGAAAAACTGGTTTGAACAGGCAATTTCTGAAGCATCTGCACAAGGCAATGATATGTTGGTTCGTATGACTGTATCAGCAGGTGCTGCGGATTGGGGTTTGTTGTTAAAGGATACCCAGCCATATGTTCAGGTGCAAATGATGCCATCTGTAGCGCGACAAGCTTTGCATTTGCAAACAGTGCTTTGGCCGTTTTCTTTGCGAGAAAAACGCGTGAAATATACGGCTGATTATGCTGAGAGTTTGCGTGCTGTTGTGCAATGGAAGTTAGATAACCCTATGCAAGCATTGATTTGTTCGGATGCTGGTTATGTATTGAGTACGCTGACTGCGAATATTGCCATATACCGTCATGGGCAATGGTTTACGCCGCAAGGCTTGGGTATTTTGTCAGGTATTATGCGACAGTTTTTATTGGATTATGCTGTATTGGTTGAATCTATCTGCCCCAGTGCATGGCTGGATGATTGTGAGGCAATGATTTGTATGAATAGTGGCTTATTTGTACAGCCTGTGACATCAGTGAATGGTCGTGATTTGCATGTAAATCATCCTGCCATAGGGAAGCTTATTCATGCTTTTGAAGATACATTGGGTGTGCCAGCGATGGGAGTGATGGATGCGTAACGGATTGAAAGTCCTTTTAGGCTTAAGCGCGCTTCTTTTATTCGCAATACTGTTGTTCGCATGGCAACAGCTTTATGCAAAACATTCAGTGAGCGAGGTGTCATTGGTGGTTTCTTCGGGTGAATCATCTTATGCCGTTGCCAGAGATTTAGAGAAAAAAGGTGTGATTGATTCGGCAAGATTGTTTCGTTTGGCGGCACGTTTGAATGATAAGGCAACAAAAATTAAGGCTGGGGAATATGCCTTTTCAGGTGAAATGAGCATCATGGATGTGCTCGATAAATTGGTCGCTGGTGATGTGCAACTGCATCACATAACGATTCCAGAAGGGTTGCGAACACAGGAAGTATTGCGAATATTGGCAGAGCATACAAAAAGTTCACAGTCTGACTGGCAAGCTGTACTCAAGGTTGTTTTAAAGGGTGAGGAGCAAGAAGGGCGGTTATTACCAGAAACTTACACCTACACGAAACCGATTCGTCCAAAAGAGATGCTAAATAGTATGGTGGATGCTCAGCGTTTGATTTTAAAATCAATAAACCCCCAGTCAGAGAAAGAGCTACGTATTATGGCCTCAATTATTGAAAAAGAGACATCGTTGGATAAAGAGCGCCCACTTGTTTCAGCGGCGATTCATAATCGTTTGCGTTTGGGCATGCCTTTGCAAATGGACCCAACGGTTATTTATGGAATATGGAAGCGTGATGGTGTTTTTTCGGGTAATATTCACCGACAGGATTTGAAAAGTGATACACCTTGGAATACCTATACGCGTAGAGGGCTTCCGCCAACGCCGATTTGTAATCCAGGCGCTGCAAGCTTGCGTGCAGCTGCGAACCCTGCGGATGTAAGTTATGTGTATTTTGTTGCTGATGGTAGTGGAGGGCATGCTTTTGCATCGACATTGGAAGAGCATCAAGCCAATGTGAAAAAATGGGTGCGATTGGAGCGGAAAGGTTTGCAGCGGAAACAATCACAACGGAAACATAGCAAATGAAAAGCTCAGATGTTTGGGTGATTGAGTTGGATGTGCCACCGAGTAGGGCATTGATGTTGCAAGCTTGGTTGTTGGGAGAAGATGGTCTGGGAGTGATTCGTTGCCTTGATACTGAAAAAAGAAAGCAGCAATTTTGGACAACAGTATGCCAGAAAGAAGAAGCGTATGATTGGTTAAAGAGTCTACCAGAAACATTTGAAATTACGGACGAATGGCTATGGAGGGGAGCATGAAGAACATGGGTCGTTTGATTACATTTGAAGGCGGTGATGGCTGTGGGAAAAGCACGCAATTAAAGCTAACCGCAGATTGGTTGAGAGGGCAGGGCAAGGATGTGCTTGAAACACGTCAGCCAGGCGCAACACCTTTGGGTGTAGAGATTCGTGGTTTGTTGTTGTCC
>JAUZQR010000079.1 GCA_030950865.1 Mariprofundaceae bacterium
CGTGTCATACAACAGGTGAAAGTAAGGGTAACAAGTTGGGGTTGGGAGCATTGGCTGTTAATCAGAAAAGCAAATTCCCATCAACCATTGGGGAAATTATTCCACAATTACAACGGGCAGTGACTGGTCAACTATCAGGCATGCCTAGCCTTGATGTGACTGATAAGGAATTAAAACAGATTGCGACATTTATTCTTGGGGCGAAATAAGTGGGAGAAAATGCGGATATAAAAATGCAAGAGGTGATGGATCAGTTTGTGATGAGTCTTGATCATCAAGATGTATTGAAAACAGATGATGCGGAAGTTTGCATGGAGATGTTTGCAGATTATTTGTTGTATTATTCGGATTTATTCCAAGATGAAACGGAGATGGATGATGTATCATTGGATGAGTGGGAAGCTGCCTTAGAGGGTTATATAGAGAAGTTGTTTGAGGGGGATATGGAGCGCACAGCAGAGCTGGGCGGCTTGTTATTGTCACAGATTGATGCTGAGCATGTTAGAGATTTTCTTGGCTGGTATTTATTGCGTGAACCAGCCATTGATAGCTTGGGTGTGGAATCATTTTCGGCGGTGTTGCGTGCTTGGGTTGACTTTATGCATGACAAAGCATGGTTGGATAATACAAAATATGAAACATTTATTGATGTTTTAGACGATGTTGTTTCTGAATCATCACGCGCCACCAAAGTTGCGCATTTGTTGTTATATTTTGTGCGTTTGGGAGGCGGTGTTTCACCACGCTTGCGAGGCAAACGTTTTGAGGAATTTGTTGAAGGGCATGCGCGTATTGATTCGATTGATATGGATGCCAAGCATGTGTTTATGGGCTTTGATAATCAGGACAAATTGATTGGCCCTGTTAGCCTTCCTTTGGAAATTATTTCATATTTATGTGAAGGTGATGTATTGGATGTTGAGCTGGGCAAACGTGGTGGGCAATGGATGATGGTTGATATTGGTCCTGTTTATCCAGCATGTGTGTATGTTGAAGCCGATGAAGTACAAATGCCTGATAAGCTGACATGAATTTAGTGGTAAAAGGGAGAGGGTAATGCAAGAAAGAATTGCAGTTGTTTTTGATTTTGATGATACCTTAGGCCCTGATAGCACCACAGGATTTCTTAAGCATGCAGGCTTAAAAGATTTGGAAGGGTTTTGGAAGCAAGTTGGCCATATGATGAGCGATGATTGGGATCCTGTACCTGCTTATTTAACGCATATGATTGCTGCTGCAAAGCAGGGGGATATTAGCCCGCTTACCCAACAGACATTGGCAAAGTGGGGTGAAAAATTACCGTTGTTTGATGGTGTTGAAGATGTCTTTCCACATTTGAGAGAGGTGGTGAAAGAGGCGAATCCGCGTGTAACGTTAGAATTTTATCTTATCAGTAGTGGCATTGGTGATGTTTTGAGACATATGCGCGTTGCTCATGAATTTACTGACATTTGGGCATCGGAATTTCATTATGATGAACAAGGCAATGCAGAAACTCCGCGTAAAATTATCAGCTTTACAGATAAAACACGTTATATCTTTCAGGTTCAGAAAGGCGTTGTTGGCAAAGAATCGCGCGGTGAGCCTTTTGCGGTGAATAAGCGGGTGCCAGCTGATCAAGTGCGTATCCCATTGAATCAAATGGTGTTTGTGGGTGATGGTTATACTGATATTCCGTGTTTTTCATTGATTAAACAACATGGTGGCATCCCTATTGCGGTATATGATCAACGGCATACGGAAAAATGGGGCAATGCTTTTCAATTTGTCGCGGATGGACGTGTATCGAATTTACATTCGGCAAATTATCAGCAAGGCTCAGATTTAACCAACTTCTTATCTATGGCAGTGCGTAGTTTGGCGGAAAGAATCGCTGTATCTGCGAGTAGTTATCAGGGCTAAAGACGTGCTATTTTTTGTGTGGCGGAAGTGTGCCTGTGGTAATGGCATGTGCATCTTGCTCATTCATAATGCCGCGTAAGGAATTTAAGCTGTGGTGTAGTTTATGTTGCACACATGCATATAAGGCATAACCAAAATCAGAATATCGATTGCGCCAAGCTTGGACAGAATCATTGTTGATCATTAGCAATCGTAAGGGTGTAATGGCTGAGACAGTCGCTGCATGTGCCTTTTCAGTGATAACAGAAATTTCACCGACTTCATCACCTGACGAAAGGCGCGCGAAAACGACCTTCTTATTCGTGTCCTGAGGGTGTTGCATGGAGACTTCGGCATCACCACCCAATACGATAAACATAAAGCGGGTATCTGTATCACCCTCGTGAAAAAGTATCTTACCTGGTTCAAGGGATATAAATTGACCATTGTATAAAATAATTTCACGAACAGCTTGTGGTAATGTGCTAAATATTGGATTTACAGCCAAGGCACTGGCGGCAGAACGACGCTCGGCAAGTTGTGTAAAAGAGCGCATAAAACGCTCATTGGAATTGAGCATATCAGTGACTTGTTCGATAGGTATTTGATATAATTCGCAAGGTTCAATGGTGCGAACATCTGCACCTGCGGGCGCATCGTACAAAATGGATGCTTCACCAAAAACTTCGCCCGGGGTAATGGAACCAATTTCAAAAATAGTGTCATCATGGCGTTTGTTGACGCGTAAAACACCTGATTTTATCAAATATAAATATTGGACATGTTGCCCTTCAGTAATAACCGCAACATTGGCTGCTATTTCAACAGGAATAGCAATAGAACGGAAAAAATGCAACTCATCTGGAAAGAGAATCGCTAAGATTGGGTAGGTGCGACCATCGATGTCTTGCAATGGTTCTTCGTTGAATGTGTCCATGGTAGTTAAGTATGGATGCAAGCTGGCTTTCTCGCAAGTCATTGCATGATATGGGTGGTGTTATGATGTGAGGGAGATAGCTTTAGCGTATGCCTGAATTACCTGAAGTTGAGGTGGTGCGAACAGGGCTTGCATCTTTATTGCTTGGAAAAAAGGTTGTGTCTGCGACGGCATTTCGCGCTGATTTGCGTTATCCACTACCTGATTTTTCATTGCTGACTGCTTATAAGTTACAAGCTATTCGCCGCCGCTCCAAATACTTACTATTTGATTTTGATGGTGATAATATATCATCTAAGACCCTTGTTTGGCACTTGGGTATGACAGGGCAGTTTCATGTCTTGCCCAAGGCTACGCCCGCTGGAAAACATGAGCATGTACGCTTTGATTTTGATGATGGCAGTAGTTTGCGTTATAGAGATGCACGGCGCTTTGGCTTTGCTGGCTTGCTGCCTACGGCTGGCTGGCCGCAACATGCTTGGTTTAAACATTTGGGTGTTGAGCCATTGCATGATGCCTTTGATGTTGCCGAGTTGTTATCACATTGTCGTGGTCGCAAAGCTCCGATT
This sequence comes from Mariprofundaceae bacterium, assembly GCA_030950865.1. Classification (GTDB taxonomy): domain Bacteria; phylum Pseudomonadota; class Zetaproteobacteria; order Mariprofundales; family Mariprofundaceae. The sequence continues at coordinate 3,388 of JAUZQR010000079.1, forward strand.
AAAACCCTGATTATGGATGCCCATGTGGTGGTTGGTGTAGGTAATATTTATGCAGCAGAATCACTTTTCTTAGCAGGCATTCACCCTGCCCGTGCGGCAGGTCGGATTTCTCAAAAACGTTTAAGCATGGTGGTGGTGGCGATTAAAACAACCTTGGCAGCGGCGATACAGGCTGGTGGCAGTAGCATCAGTGATTTTGTGCAGGTGGATGGTAAACCAGGCTATTTTGCACATACCTTTCATGTCTATGGGCGAGAAGGGGAGGCTTGTACGTGTTGTGGCGTAAAAATTTGCAAGGTAACCCAAGCAGGGCGTAGCAGTTTTTACTGCCCTAGCTGTCAGCATTAAAGTAAACGTGTTCAACTGTTTCATGTTAGGCAGAAGACGATAAGATGCGGCATATACAAGTTATTTGGTTGATTATGATGGAGGCTTTGTGAAGCAAGCTTTGGAGATGGCATTACAGTGTGCAGTAGAGACATTGTTACAGGATGTTCCTGATGCAAAACAGGTATCGGTGAAACTATCGCGCCCTAAAATAAAAGAGCATGGTGATTATGCTGCCAATGTAGCGATGCCTTTGGCAGCTATGTTAAAGAAGAGTCCGCGCCAAGTTGCTGAGCTTCTTTTGCAAACAGTGCAATGGCCAGAGCAGGTTGAAAAAACGGATATTGCTGGACCAGGTTTTATCAATATCATCCTTAAAGTCGGCGGTGAAACGGATATCCTGAAAGCGATTCTTAGCCAAGGTGTAGCTTATGGATGTGTGGACAATAGCCAAGGTGCGCCTGTAAACCTCGAATTTGTATCGGCTAACCCGACAGGTCCTATGCATGTTGGTCATGGTCGAGGGGCTGTAGTGGGTGATGCTTTGGCGAATTTGCTAAATGCGCGCGGCTATCAAGTGCATAAAGAGTATTATATCAATGATGCGGGCACACAGATTGGCGTGTTAGCCAATTCGGTATGGTTGCGTATGCAAGAGTTGCAAGGTATTGCGAGTAGCTTTCCTGATTCTGCATACCCTGGCGATTATATCATCGAAATTGCCAAAGAAATTCTTACAGGTAAAGACTTTGACAGCTTTAAAGCTATGGATGAGGCATCTCGCATAAATGAAATTGGTGCGTTGGCTGTGGCTGCCAATATGGCAATGATTCGTAGTGATTTAAATGATGTCGGCATTACATTTGACCAATATTTTTCAGAAAAAACATTGCATGAGTCAGGTAAAGTTGAGCAATTGATTGAAACGTTGGAGAATGATGGTTTAATTTATACAGGTACCTTGCCGCCACCCAAGGGTAAAGAAGTATCCGATTACAAACCCATGCAACAGCGTTTGTTTCGTACCACAGATTTTGGTGATGATGTAGATAGACCATTGCAAAAACAAGATGGCACAGCCACTTATTTTGCTGCTGATATTGCGTATCATGATGATAAATACCATCGTGGTTTTAAACACATGATTGATATTTGGGGTGCTGATCATGGTGGTTATATCAAACGTGTACAATCTGCGATGAAGGCACTTACAGGGCTTGAAAAGCAACCTGAGGTGCTGCTGGTACAGATGGTGAACCTTACCCGTGATGGTGTGCCTTTTAAAATGTCCAAGCGTGCGGGTACGTTTGTAACCTTAAGCGAAGTTGTGGAAGAAGTGGGTAAAGATGCTGTGCGGTTTAATTTTATGACGCGGCGTATTGAAAGCCAATTTGATTTTGACCTCGAAGCAGCCAAACAAAAAGATGCAGAGAACCCTGTATATTATGTGCAATATGCCCATGCGCGTATTTGTGCGGTGCTGCGCAAGGCTGAAGAGGAAGGGATTTCACTGCAAGATGCCGAGGCTGTGAATGCATCACTGCTTAGCAGCGATGAAGCGCAGAAACTCATCAAGATGCTATTGTCATACCCTGAAATGTTGGACACAGCGGCACAGCGTCGTGAGCCTTATCGTATTGCGACGTATATCATGCAATTGGCTGCCGCATTTCATAGTTTTTATCATCACAACCGCGTGATTGGTGTGGAAGAAGAGTTGATGCAAGCACGTTTGCTTTTACTACGAGCAACGGCACAAGTAATTAAAAATGCGCTTGGTTTATTGGGTGTATCAGCACCCAAGGCAATGTAATGGCTGCACAAGACTTTGCTCAAATTGAGGTGGTGCAAGAAGAAGTGGAGAAACCATTGACGCGTACAAAAACAATGGTGTTGACCGTGTTGTCAGTATTGCTTGTGCTAGGAACCTTTACGGGCGGATTCTGGCTGGGGCAAAAACAAGGCATTGAAACAGCCGCAGGAGAAGATAAGGCACGTTTGGAAAAGCTATTGAAAGAGCAGCGAGATGAAATGAAGTTGTTGCGTCAAGAGGCTGCGAAGCAAAAGGTGAAGCCTGATGTTTCAACAACACAGGTGGGTGATTTAACATTTTATAATGAGTTGCCGCATCAATCTGTGAAACCTTCGCCGTTACATGCTGATAACACACCTGTAAAAAATATACAGAGACAGGCAGTGCCAGATAGCCATGAGCCATCAGCTTCAACTGCTGAAATGCGTAAAATGATTGAGCAAGAAATGCGTCAATCACCGCAAAAAGATGTAAAGCTAGCTGCGTCGAAATTAGCGCCCAAAGTGATTGATGCGAATGCGAGTAAATCCACGCAGGGGTTTATATTACAGGTTGGTTCTTTTCAAAAGCGGGCAGATGCAGATGCATTTTTGCCAAAATTGACGAAACGAGGTTTTTCACCATTGGTTCGCCGTGTTGAATTACCCAGTTTGGGTGTTTGGTATCGTGTTTATATTACGGGTTATGATTCAAAAGAAGCTGCGAATAAAGCAAAAATTTCGGTCAAAAAATCCTTAAAGATTACAGCACTTATATTGAAGGCAAGCTAAGGAAGTGCTGATTAACTCATGAATACCACCCATACATCCAAAACAGCCAACTTTTGCGTTAGTAAAATTAGCAATAGCGGTGCTATTCCTTGCATTTCCTGCCTTAAATTTGGCGGTTTTGAATTGCATGGAAAATATTCAGAGTTCATCAGCACTTCCCTAATATGAGTGATGCGCGGTTAAAGCAGGTAACACAATGGTTGCATGAGGTGTTGGATGTAAGCTTTGATGTTCGTTTGTTGGCTGGCGATGCATCCTTTCGCCGTTATTTCCGCGTTTATGCAGGCGATACGAGTTGGGTATTGATGG
>JAUZQR010000008.1 GCA_030950865.1 Mariprofundaceae bacterium
TTCCCCGCCAACAAACCAATCCGACACGCTGGCAAGGTGAGCAGTGGGATGAATTTGTACAGGCGTTGAAAAAAGAAGGTATCAGTATTCGTGAAAAACGTTTTGAAACAGGTGTGTATGTCACTGATGCAGGAGGCTTGGCTTTTGGCTTGCCACATGGCGTAATTGTTGCAAAAAGTGCTGAGAAAATTGCGAATTTAATGAAGATTGCGCAACAATTCGAAGTACCAGTAACCACGCGTGGCGGTGGTTTGACAACCGAAGGAGAATCGGTTGCTTTTGGTGGTGTGTTGCTGGATATGACAGGCATGTCACGTGTGATTGCTGTAGATAAAGGTGGATTAACCGTGCGCACACAAGCAGGGATATTTTGGCATCATTTGGCTGAGACCTTGCGTCGTGATGGTTTGGATTATATCTCGGCACCATTGAACCTTACATCATCAGTGGGTGGGACATTGGGTGTGGGTGGTATTGACGTGAACTCATCCAAACATGGCTGCAGCGCGGATCAGGCGACTTCATTGCAAGTGGTGACCCCGACAGGCGAGATTGTCGAATGCTCGGATGATGAAAATAGGGAGTTGTTTGAGCGCGTGATTTTAGGCTATGGGCAGTTTGGTATTATTACTGAAACAACATTAAGAATTCGCCCGTACACACCATTACGCATGCATTATTTTTATTATTCATCGTTAAAACCTTGTGTAGAAGATTTATTGATGATTGATCAGTCAGCATTGTGTGATTACACAGGTATCTTAACCATGATGGATTCGGCGATTACCTTGCTTGTTGCTTTTGATAGTGAAGAGCGTGAAGCTGAGTTTATGCGTTTGATGAAGGATAAACTACGTGGTTATGGCGAGTTGGGTTTTGCATTGCGTTTGACAGCTAGTTTTTCTTTGCGCCCTTGGAAGTGGAAGGAAGCTTTGTTTCTATTGCAGCGCAAACGTGAGCTTTTTCCTGATTTGCAACCTGAACATCATATGCATGAAGATAAGATGTATGACCGTACAGCGGTGTTCTCGAAAGCAGTTTGGAAACATTGGGGCGAACGCCAAATGGTCATTCCTGATTTAGCAACCAATGCGGAAAAATTTATTAAAGCAGTAGAGCGTGGTAATGCTGTGTGTCGCAAATATTTTCCTTATTACACGCTCTATTGTGTTGGTATTCGTTTGCGTGAAGAGCATATCAATCACTACGAGCTTTCCAGTATCCCTTCTGATGCCAAGGGGTTTGCCTACGGCTGTGAATTTGAGCCGATGTACAATGGGCAAGAATATAGTCGAGATACCTTGCAATCATTTAAAAATGAGATTTATGATGTTGGGGTGGAACTAGAAACCAGTTATTATCGTTTTGGTGGTATGATGAAGGCTTATATTCGTCGTGCTTTGGGTGATGAAGTGGTAGAAAAACATCTAAAGCTTAAACAGCAGGCTGACCCCGCTATGATTCTTAATCGGGATGTGATTTTTTAAATAAAAAGCAGATACCTTTGTGTGACCCAGCTTCCAGAACTATTTAATCAGAAGGTTTATGTTTCATGCTGATTGTGTGACTTTCAGTTTAAGGAGGCATTTGTGATAACAAGGCGTTTGGCGGAATCAGTCCTCTTTTTAGAGGCACGGTGTAAAAGCGATGCAGATAGGGAGTACATGGATGCGATTCGAAGGGTGATAGAAGAGCATGCGTTGTTACGTGAAATACTTGAGAAGATACGTTTTGAAAAGAATCCCGAAAACATTTCAGAGCTTATAGACTCTGCACTTAGACAAACATTAGGCAGTAGTATTGATGAAGATCTGAGCTTGCGTGAGACGCTGGCAAGACTTGCTGAACTGCTTCCCAGTGATGAGCAGTTGCAAGAAATGACGGCGGCTAGATCAATGATTCGTGAAGCACTTGAATAATCCGTTTTGTATGCTGATAAATATCATAGAGGTCGCCATTTTTAAGCTATAGGATATGGTATGGTCGACAGGCGATATAAGTGATTTTGTGAGGAGATTTATTCAGTGGATATTAAACGTTTGGTAAGAATTTTTTGGATATATATCATCCATGCCTGAGCTTTTATCCATATCAAGTTATGTCGATTGCCATGGCTGTTCACTTTGTTTGCTGCCATGCCCCATGTGGCGAGCTCATCGCGATATAATGTTTAGCCCGCAAGGTATTGCCAAAGCCATGCAATCAGAGGCAAGTGCTGAGGATTTACGAGAATCCGTAAGTAGCTGCATTATGTGCGGGGCATGCGATACGGTATGCCCTGAAAATATTGATTTAATAGGCATGATTGCCCAAATGTGGAGTGAGATTGCCTTGCCCAAAGCAATGCTTGAACCAGAAGTAGCACCGAGCCCTTTTGTGATGAGTTGTGATGCCAGTGTGCAGGCGCAGATTGGCAAGGATGATTTGTATGTTATTGATGCTGCGCCATTTCATGTTCATTATGCTGAGCGGGTAACACATTATGATGATTTGCGTAAAAATACTGGTTGCAGTATGAATTTGGACTTAAATCGTGTGGCAATTCCTACGGGCACAGGCAGTGCTGCAGAGGCATTAGAGAAGTTTGATGTTAAAAAGCAGGTGCAATGGCTGGTTCAGGGAAGAGACTTTAAGCGGGTAATTGTTGAAAATCGTGCAGATATGGATGTATTACGAGAGATTACAGGAAAACCAGTGTTTTGTATTTCAGAATTATTGGGTGTAGTTGTTGGAAGTAGAGGTGAACATGCGGCAAGTTGATGTGGTCATTGTTGGGGCGAGTCTTGCGGCAGCGGCGGCGGCAAAACGTTTGGTGGATGCCGGACTAGAAACGGTTATTTTAGAAAAACAAAAATTACCAAGACATAAAATTTGCAGTGGTATTTTATCACCACGAGGGCATAGGTTTTTGATTGAGAATTTTGGAGCCTTACCTCGCAAGGTATTGCATGAACCAACCTCATGCAAAGGTGTCACATTTCACTTTCCCAGTATGCTTTCGATGTCGATGGATTTCTTTGGTGGCCCAACCCCACATTTGCATCGTAGATATGCTGATCATTGGGCGATTGAGCAAAGCCATGGTGAAGTCATGGATGAAAC
>JAUZQR010000080.1 GCA_030950865.1 Mariprofundaceae bacterium
TTCCCGTTTCAACTGCTTGTACAACCGGAGCTGAAACAACCAGTCACCCAACAATCGAATACCTGAATGCGGCAACCACATATGCGGGAATTCAAATTCAGGCATTTCATCACGCGTACGCGGTGCTCGCAATAACACTTCACAGCCCGAACGATGCCAATGTTTTAAAAACTGATTAACATGAATTTGAGGTGCTTTATGTGGTGCTAAATCACCATCTGTGAGGTATAGAATTTTCATGCTAATGCCTCATAAAGCTTTAATAATTTTTGATTCAATATATCAATATCAAAGTTTTTCTGTATAAATTCGTACGCTGCATAACCATCATAACCATCAAGCTGGTAGGATTTCAAACATACAATCATCGCTTGTGCCAAGGCTTCAACATCCTTTTCTTTCACCAACACATTTGTATCGGGAACACTTTCAGGAATGCCTCCACTATATGTCGCCAGCACTGGTAAACCTGCTGCCTGTGCTTCTAGCAACACCATGCCCTGTCCTTCTTCAGCACCATCAACGCTACGCACTGATGGCATCACAAATAAGTCTGCATCGTGATACATCTTGATAAGCTCATCTTGACTCTTTGCGCCACAAAAATGCACACAATCTTGTAAGCCCAAACCCATAACCTGCTGCTGCAACTGCGCTCGTAGAGGCCCATCACCCACCACTTGATATTTCACCTGTGGAAATATCTCTTTCACATATGGCAAAGCAGCTATTGCATAGGTAAAACCCTTCACTTCAACCAAACGCCCCACACTGATTATAGTAGGGTTCTCAGCAGTATTCCCTTCACACGTCTTAAAACCCCACTTTTGCACCTCAACACCAACAGGGATACGCTGAATTTTCATGGTATCACAACCCAACTGCAATAACCGTTCACGAATAAATAACGAACTTACAATAAACGCTTCACCCTGCTCAAACAACGTTCGATAATAATCTTTGCCTAAAATGTTGGGCACCACATTGGCATCAAAGCCATGAAATGATGTCACTATTTTACCCTGCAAAAAACCAGCTTGCCGCAAACGCACAGCCATCAAACCATTGGGTCCAAAATGGGCATGAATCACATCATACACTTGCTTGCCACGCAGCGGAAAAGCTATAAAAAACAATTCAATCCACTCGCGCAATGGCATATGTTTACGCATAGCAAACAAAGTCCATGTACGCCGTCCATCACTTAACAACATCGCACATAGCAATAAAAGAAACTTCAATATGCGTAAAACTTTTCCATCAGGAACCGCTGGGCGATAAAAAACATATTGAAGTATTTTATACTTAGCCAACAAACCATGTTTAACTTGTTTTAAATCCTTCCAAGCGTGAATGTCTACCTTATGCCCTGCCTCCATTACACCCGCTATTTGATTGAGTACAAATGTTTCCGAAGTGCTTGGGAAGTCCCCCAAGAAATAAGCTATCCGCATTTTTTTAGGCATGTGCAGAATGCTCCAATACCCTGATGGACTTGGCTGGAATACCACCCACCAAGGTGTAGGCATCCACATCTTTTACAACCACTGCCCCAGCGGCAATCACGGCACCCTCACCAATATGTACACCAGGCATAACCATCACCCCTGCACCAATCCAAACAAAATCATCCACACAAATACCCGCACTTGTTACAGACCTAGTACCATCGTTATCACAAAACAGGCTATGATTAACCGTTTCAAAGCTTACCCTAGGACCAACAAGCACTCCTTTCCCTAATGTAACCGTTGCAAAAGGACAGGCAAAACGCACCTCAGAATTGATAAAACAATGGTCACCCACATGGATATGTCTAGCAGCCGTGGTGGGTCGAACCATAAGTGGTGACCAAAGCTTACTTGCCTCACCGATATGCATACCACTCATACGCAAACAAAAGCGGCGCATTCGATTGCACGCTGGCAACATAGGCAAGGCATTGGCAAGCCATAGCCACATTGCATTTAACATGGCTTATACCCCATGTTTTTTAACGAACCATTCATGATTTGACGTATTTTCTGCAGTTCTTCTTTTGCTAAAGCTTTGCGCCCCTTACCCATATATTGCGATGTGATAGCCTCATTAGCATGTTGATAATGTTTATATTTTTTCATATCACCCATAGCTGAAGTATGCTCCAGCTTGTTCACCATAGCTTCATCATAATCCATATCTAAAAATGCACACACACGACTCATTTCAGCATGCGTATCAGCACTTAAACTTTCATAACGAAGTTCAATACACGTAGCTGCATGTTTGATAGAAAAATCATATGCCAATGTCACCGAATCAGACCAACGCTCTGCTGCTAGCTTTATATCTGGAATTAAACCTGAGGAAACGTATGAGTGTACCACATCCACCCCATCGCGTAATAAGTGAATAAACTTTGCTTTGGGAAACACCGCATAAATATCATCCAGCGCAAATGTATTAATCGGCGTTTTATCCCCCCAACGCTTACAATCCACACCCATTTGCTGCGCATGAAAGCAGTAAAACATATCCAATACTTTAGCTAAACTGCGTTCAGATGTGGGCAGTGCCAATAACTTGGGTAATAAAGGGCGCAGGCTTATTTGAAATGTCTCAAATTCTGGGTGCAGCTCAAATAAAGCCATGCACTGCTTGACCAATGTAGGCCACTCCAAATAAGCATTGCGCCTATAGTGTTCAATGACTTGCGATAAAACATAGGTCTCTGGAGGTATATGGACTTGCTTTGATGCCACCAGGATACGTCGTAAAAGTGTTGTCCCAGAACGCCCCGCTCCAACAATAAAAAATGGCGCAACATCTTCATCACAATGCAATGGCCATGCTCGCCGTGTCAAAATTTTACCAAAACGTGATGTTACATCATATAAAGCCGACAATAAACGCATCACACTCCTTCCTTACGTCGCAAGTCACTTAGCAATGCCCA
>JAUZQR010000081.1 GCA_030950865.1 Mariprofundaceae bacterium
AATGCAAATATAAAAGTTATAGGTGCAGAACCTTTATGAAGTTTTCTGCTTTTTTTGCGAGACTTTTTATTTTTTGTAAGATAGGATTATTTTTGTTGATGAAATGGGAGAGTACTGATGTTTAAAAGAATTGGAAAATTATGTGTGTTGGCTACTTTTGTGATAGCGATTGTTGTGCCTGCGCAAGCTTCTGGCACGAAACATGTGAATGTTGCTGTGTTTCATAAAACAGTCGCTGATTATGAGTTTGAGGCGATTGTAATGGGTAGGTTCAGTGATTTTATTGCCGAAATGGAAAAAGGTTCGCAAATTATTTTTTTAAACCATACCTCAGGGATTAAGCGCAATGATGTCATTACCTTGAATGTTGATGTTTTAAGTGAAGAGAATAGTGATGGCTTTGAGGATAATGGCGTAAATTGTAGTTTTAGTTTTACGGATGAAAGCACTGCTGATAATACAGCTTATGCGATAGGTGGATTGTGTACTATTTTGATGAGTGATAATGGTGTTCACGAAAAGATTAAAGCGATTATTCCATCGGCAGACTTACCCGATACTTCACAGGGTGTTGATGTATGGGTGATGATTTATGAAGATGAAAAAACAGGCACGGCATTTTATGCCAATGTAACAACAGATTAGTTTAATTATATCAAGTTGGTTTAAAATTTAGGAGAGCTGAGTATAAAACACTCAGCTCTTTTTTTTGCGCGTAGGGTTAAAGTTTTTAGGAGCTTTCTAGTAACGAATTTACGGTTTGATACTGGTGATTTGATACTTCTGCAATGCTTGGGGAACATACCAAAACTCACTGTTATAACCGATGCCAGCAGGGGCAGGTTTGATGCCTTGAATACGTTTGTGTACGGCAGGTAATGAGTAAGGTGCATATAAAAATACCACAGGAACATCGTTGTAAATTTCCTGCTGCATGATGTCATACCATTGCTTGCGCTTACTCTCATCAAAGGTGCGCGTGGCTTCAATCAATGCCTTATCAACCTTGGCATTGTTGTAGCTTAAAAAGTTAAACTGCCTAGCCCCTGTTTGGGATGAATGCCAGATATTGTATTGATCGGGTTCAGGCGTAAGAGACCAGCCTAGAATGACCACATCAAATTGACGTTTGTTGATGAAATTCTCAATAAAAGCTGACCATTCGATGAGCCGCACATTGACTTTAATGCCAATGTGTTTGAGACGTTGTTGAATGATAGTTGCAGTGTCAGCACGTTGTTTGTTGCCGTTATTGGTGATAATGGTGAATGAAAGCACGTTGCCATTTTTATCAAGGTAACCATCTTTATCAGAATCAACCCAGCCAGCACTGGCAAGTATATTTCTTGCTTTGTCTGGGTTAAAAGCGCGTGGTTTGAGTGATTGGTTGACCCATGATGTGCCTGGCTTGTAAGGAGATGCAATGATTTCACCATGCCCTAGTAATACACCATCAATCAACTCCTGACGATCAATAGCATAAGCGATAGCTTCACGTATGCGGTGGTCTTGAAAGAGTGGGCGTTTTAGATTAAAGCCCAAATATGTGTAAACGGATTGTAGGTATTTATAGCGGTCATAATGAGCCTTTAATACAGGTTTACTTTCAAACAAACGGGAATATTGGGTGGGTGTTAGCCCCATTTCATCAATATTGCCAGCGGTAAGCTCTAAAAACTGGGTGGCTGAATCAGGAATAATGCGGGTCATACGCTCTGCAATCCATACTTTACCATCATAATAATTGGGATTGGCTTGAAGCGTGATGGATTGTTGGGCTTGCCAATCTTTTAATACATATGCACCAAGGGTGGCTTTGGGATGACGTGCCAAATTTGTATTCATAATATCTTCGTGTTCAAAGATATGTTTGGGCATGATCGCCAAACCTGCCCATGTGGAAAGAGCAGGGGAGTAAACTTCATTGTAATGCACAACAAAGGTTTGTTTATCAGGGGTTTCAAAAGATGTTACTTTGGCATAATCCGATTTGTAGGCACTTTGAGTATGCTCATCTTGAATCAATGCCAATGTGAACGCACAATCCTCTGATGTGAACGGCTTGCCATCGCTCCAAGTAACATTTGGACGAAGATGAAAACTGATACTAAGCCCATCATCAGACACATCCCAAGATTGGGCAAGTTGCCCTGTGATATTTAAATTTTTATCAAATTTTAGAAGGGGTTGATATAACCAGCCTGCGATTTCATGACTGGCACTATCGCCTGCAATCATAGGAATCAGTGTTGAAGCATCACCAATGGATGCCGTGATAAGGCGATCACCAAATGCGGGGCTGTTATCGCTTATGGTGTTATATGAAACACTTGGTTGTGTGCTGGACTCAGATGAGCAAGCAGTGAGTAAGCCAAGTAGCGTGAAAATAAAACATAGGCGAATTAAATACG
>JAUZQR010000082.1 GCA_030950865.1 Mariprofundaceae bacterium
ATCGGTACGCATAAGCAATATGATAAAATTGATGTACAAACTATTTAATGCAGGAGGTATCTAATCATGAATGTTAAGCCAATAAAGACAGATGCGAATTATCGTACAGCATTAAAAGAGATTGAATCTCTTATGATGGCAGAAGCCGACTCTCCAGAAGGAGAGAAGCTAGACGTATTAACAACACTGATTGAAGCTTATGAGGCGAAATACTATCCAATAGATATGCCTGATCCCATTGAAGCCATCAAGTTTGAAATGGAGCAGCAAAAATTATCAATCAATGACCTTGTGCCAATGATTGGTAGAAGTAACCGTGTTTATGAAGTTTTAGCACATAAGCGTGGGCTATCCCTCAACATGATTAGAAACCTTAATAAAGGGCTTGGCATTCCTGCAGAAGTCTTGATTCAGCCATCTGACGAGCAGCACGTTTAGAAATGGTTCTGAATCTTCTGATGTTTTATTAATTAGAGGTCGGAGTAGGGCTTTTCGTAATATATAGTATAAATAAATAAGAATGTTTCAAATACTGCATTGAAAACATAAGGTAGGGTGATTAGTCTCACGCTTCGTTTTTAGGAGGCTCTTTTATGTCTGATGTGCAACATCATCGTTTGGTTATCTTGGGTTCAGGCCCTGCTGGTTACAGTGCTGCGATTTATGCGGCGCGTGCGAATTTAAGCCCTGTGATTATTCAAGGCGTTCAACCTGGTGGACAACTAACCACGACTACGGATGTAGATAACTACCCTGGTTATAAAGATGGCGTTCAAGGCCCTGAAATGATGGAAGATTTAAAGGCGCAGGCAGAGCGTTTTGGTACAGAAATAATTTGGGATCACATCAATGAAGCTGATGTAAGCAAACGCCCTTTTACGTTAAAGGGTGATGAAGGTGAATATACCTGTGATGCATTGATTGTAGCGACAGGCGCATCGGCGCGTTATTTGGGTTTGCCGAGTGAAGAAGCATTTGCTGGACGTGGTGTATCAGCATGTGCGACATGTGACGGTTTTTTCTACCGCAATCAAGAAGTGGCAGTGATTGGTGGTGGCGATACGGCTGTTGAAGAAGCGATTTATCTATCCAATATCTGCTCTAAAGTAACCTTGGTGCATCGCCGTGATGCGTTGCGTGCTGAACCCATTATGCAAGACAAGTTGCTTTCCACAGATAATATTGAAGTGAAATGGGATAGCACGCTGGATGAAGTATTGGGTGATGATTCGGGTGTGACTGGCATGCGCTTGAAATCAACCAAAGATGGTTCGACTGAAGATGTGGCTGTACATGGTGTATTTATTGCCATCGGACATACGCCGAACACAGGCTTTTTTAAAGGTGATATAGCACGCGATAATGCGGGTTATTTGCTTACAGAAGGTAAGGGCACACAAACATCTGTTGCGGGTGTATTTGCGGCAGGTGATGTAGCTGACTCAGTATATCGTCAAGCAATTACCAGTGCAGGTGAAGGCTGTAAGGCTGCATTGGATGTTGAGCGTTGGTTTTCAACACAAGAATAACTGAATGAACTTGATGAATGAATTAGAAACACGGTGTTTGCAGTTGTAATCACCGTGTTTTTTTGTTTTAAGGCTTAATAATAACTGTTTCACCGACATCACAATGGGCAAATAGATGAATAATATCTTCATTGCACATACGAATGCAGCCGTGTGAGCAAGGTGTTCCGATGCGCTCTTCTTCATGGGTGCCATGAATATAAATATAACGTTCATGGGTATCAACAGCACCGCGTTTGTTGATGCCTGTTTGTGTGCCTGTTAACCATAGAATACGACTAAGAATCCAATCTTGATTGGGGTTATCAATACCTTCTTGATAAATGCCTATGGGTTGACGGGCGCGAAAAGCAGTCATGATAGGTTCGTCTGCGCCGATTTTTTGGCAGATACGATGTTTACCAAGCGGGGTTTGCAAACTTCCTTCTTGATTACCCGCACCTTTGCTTGCTGTTGAAATGGGGTAAGCATGCCAGACACCTGCGATATTGCGGTGATAAAGCATTTGTTTAGCGATGGAAATACGAATCATAGAGCAAGTGTAGCGTGTGTTTTCGCTTGTGCCTGTATTTTTCACTCATACAATGCAGGCAGTTCTAGTTTTTAGCCTATCAAAAGGAGTCCAATATGGATGTGAGTAAGATCCCCGCAGGTAATAATCCGCCTGAAGACATTAATGTGATTATTGAGGTTCCGCAGCATGCTGACCCTGTGAAATACGAATTGGATAAAGCATCGGGCGCATTTTATGTTGATCGTTTTATGCATACAGCGATGCATTATCCATGCAACTATGGTTTTGTTCCCAATACCTTGTCCGATGATGGCGATCCAGTGGATGTGTTGGTGGCGTGCAAATTCTCATTGATTACAGGCTGTGTGATTCCTTGCCGTCCAGTTGGCGTGTTGATGATGGAAGATGAAGCGGGCATGGATGCGAAAGTTTTGGCAGTACCTGTGAGCAAAATTAAACCTATTTATGAAGATGTAACCGATATTGATGGTATGCCAGACTTTTTGAAAGATCAGGTAAAACATTTCTTTGAACATTATAAAGATTTGGAAAAAGGGAAATGGGTGAAAGTTCACGATTGGGAAGATGTGAATGCAGCCAAGAAAGAAATTATGGATTCGATTGCGCGTTATAAGGATTGAAGGATTGAATATCTAGCTTGACGCTTGCTATGGAATGTATCAGAAAGGTGACTGAGAAATTAGTCACCTTTTTTGTTTTCTGGGGAGGAAATAATGAGCCAAACAATGATTCCAGTTTTTTTTGGTGCGATAGGGCTGATTTGTGCCTTTATATTATACCGTGTTGTTTTAAGTTATCCAGAGGGTGAAGGCAAGGCGGTAAGTATTGCTGAGTCGATTCACGTGGGTGCGATGGTGTTCTTAAAGCGTGAATATTCAATCTTGGGCATATTCGTCTTGGTTGTTGCTGTGCTTTTGGCATTGAGTTTGGGCATGAATACCACCATTGCATTTCTTGTGGGGGCAGGCTGTTCGGCATTGGCTGGTTATTTTGGCATGTTTGCTGCCACACGCGCCAATGTTCGTACCACTGAAGCTGCACATAAAAATGGTACTGCTTCAGCGCTTACAGTAGCTTTTTATGGCGGCTCGATTATGGGGCTAGTGGTTGCCTCATTGGGTCTTTTGGGATTAGGCACATTGTATTTATTCTTTGGCGGAGATCCAGCCACAGCGCATGCGATTCATGGCTTTGGTATGGGCGCATCTTCGGTGGCACTTTTTTCCCGTGTGGGTGGTGGTATTTTTACCAAATCTGCCGATGTTGGCGCTGATTTGGTGGGTAAAGTTGAAGCAGGTATTCCAGAGGATGACCCACGTAATCCTGGTGTGATTGCGGATAATGTTGGCGATAATGTCGGTGATGTGGCTGGTATGGGTTCGGATATTTTTGAATCATATTGCGGAGCTATGATTGCAACCATTGCCATGGCTTCCACGATGACTGCCGATGTGCTTGATCCGCTTGGGCAACAACAAGCCTTGATGTTCTTGCCATTGGCTTTGGCATCGCTTGGTTTGATTTGCTCGATTCTAGGCATCATTTTAGTGCGCATGTTTTGCCATAGCTCACCTGAAGTTGCTTTGCGCATTGGCACGATTGGTGCCTCAGTTGTGTTCATGGTTGCAGCTTGGTTTTTGATTGCTTACGTTGATATTGCATCAGGGGTATGGGGTGCGGCATTATCTGGTGCTCTAGGCGGCATTATTATTGGTATCGTTACAGAATATTATACGGGTGGAAAACCTGTTCGTGATATTGCCAAAGCGGGTGAAACAGGTCCTGCAACGGTAATGATTTCAGGGCTTGCCATTGGTATGGAATCGGTGGTAGTGCCGATGCTGACTATTTGTGCGATTATTTATGCCTCTACGACACTATGCGGGCTTTATGGTGTTGGAATTGCGGCAGTAGGCATGCTTGCAACAGTAGGGATTACCATGGCGATTGATGCTTATGGCCCTGTGGCAGATAATGCTGGTGGTATTGCAGAAATGGCAGGAATGGGTGAGGAAACTCGTAAAATTACCGATTCTTTGGATGAGCTTGGTAATACGACTGCAGCGATTGGTAAGGGTTTTGCGATTGGTGCTGCGGCATTGGCAGCCTTAGCGATTATTGCGGCATTTGTAGAAACAGTGAGTTTGCACCATGCTGGTTTTACATTGAACTTGAATGAGCCTTTGGTGCTTATTGGTCTGTTTGTTGGCGGTATTTTTCCATTTTTGGTTGCCTCTTTGACCATGACTGCGGTGGGTGATGCAGCATTTGAAATGATTAAGGAAATTCGTAGACAGTTTCATGAAATTCCTGGTTTGATGGAAGGCACTGCTGAACCTGATCATGCTCGCTGTGTGGATATTGCAACAACAGCAGCATTAAAGAAGATGATCTTGCCAGGTGTCTTGGCAGTATCAGCCCCAGTTGTGGTTGGTTTTGGTTTGGGAGCAGAAGCGCTGGGTGGTATGTTGGGTGGAGCGCTTGTATGTTGTGTGCTGATGGCATTGATGATGGCAAATTCAGGTTGAGCTTGGGATAATGCCAAGAAACATGTCGAAAAAGGTAACTTGGGTGGTAAAGGTACAGATGTGCATGCTGCTGTTGTTGTGGGTGATACAGTAGGGGATCCATTTAAAGATACTTCTGGTCCTTCCATGAATATTCTAATTAACGTAATGGCGATTGTGTCGTTAGTTATCGCACCACTTTTATAAAGCGTAATTATTCAGGTTACTGCTTGTTTTCAAGTTATCGTAACTCAGGAATTGAGCCACCGTCATGCCCGAACTCTTTTATCGGGCATCCATTCAAGCTTACCCCTTGAAAAAAAATGGATCCCCGCATTCGCGAGGATGACACTATAGGTAACTTTATTTATGAGTTACTAATAGTTACATTGAAAAATATAGTAACCTGAATAGTTATGAACATGCTCTAATTGACAAAGATATTTGGAAGGTTGGTCTTGGAAGTTGTAATAAAAAACTATGATGTGATTGTGATAGGAGCTGGTGCGGCGGGTTTGATGTGTGCTGCGGAAGCTGGTAAACGTGGACGCTCTGTGTTGATAGTTGATCATGCTGAAAAAGCGGGTAAGAAGATTCTTATTTCAGGTGGTGGGCGTTGTAATTTTACCAACTTGTATGCCAGTGCCGATGATTTTTTATCCAAAAACCCACACTTTTGTAAATCAGCATTGGCACGATTTACACAGTACGATGTGCTGGATATGTTTGAGAAGCAGGGTATTGCATGGCATGAGCGCGAGCATGGGCAGTTGTTTTGTGATGAATCAGCCAAGCAAGTGGTGAATATGCTACTTGAGAAATGTTCTAAACATGCTGTGATAATACAATTGAACTGCCATATTGATGAAATTATCCAAAATAAAGGTTTTGATGTGCATACAAATCAAGGTCTTATGCATTGTGAATCATTGGTGATTGCGACGGGTGGTTTGTCGATTCCTAAAATGGGAGCAACGGGTTTTGGTTATCAAATTGCACGTCAATTTGATTTGACTATTGTAGAGACAGAAGCTGGTTTGGTGCCATTTCGTTTAACAGGGAAAATCCATGATTCGTTAAAAGCACTGGCAGGTATTTCGTTGCCTGTGGTGGCAAGCTGTGGCGGTCAAAGCTTTTGTGAAGCCATGCTTTTTACCCATCGCGGAATAAGCGGTCCTGCGATGTTGCAAATATCGTCATATTGGCATGCAGGTGAGCCTATTGAGGTTAATTTATTGCCAGATTTGGACGTGCGCACATGGTTGCAAGAGCAGAAAACCTTGCGTGGTAAACAGCATGTGAGAACGGTGCTAGCAGATATATTACCCAAACGCTTGGTATTGCATTGGTGTGAATGCCATATTCCTGATAAACCATTGCAGGCTTTATCTGAATCCGATTTGGATGTGATTGTATCGCAGCTACATGCATGGCAGTTAAAACCAGCGGCAACAGAAGGTTATCGCACGGCAGAAGTGACCTTAGGTGGTGTTGATACGGCATGTTTATCATCTAAAACCATGCAAGCACGGGATGTTGAAGGTCTATATTTTATTGGTGAAGTGGTGGATGTTACAGGGCATTTGGGTGGGTTTAATTTTCAGTGGGCATGGGCATCGGGTTATTGTGCTGGGCAGTTTGTGTGAGTTTGGTCTTTAATATGGGTATAGTGGGATTAGCATATAATCTGTAAGAATATTGGAGGTATCGATGTTGAAAGTAAGCTTGGATGAAATGAGAAGTATTGCCATATTAGAGCCCAATGGTGAGTTGTCCGAAGAAGATTTTAAGTCTGCAACCAGGGTGATTGATGCATATTTGGAAAAATCAGGGGAGTTGAGT
>JAUZQR010000083.1 GCA_030950865.1 Mariprofundaceae bacterium
CCACATACCATGGGTAAAGTAATGTCCCAATTGTTCAATTTCCGTGTCTTTTAAATCTTTATAACCTACCAAACTGTTTTTAATCGCTTCCAGAGCAATCGTTAAAAATATGTTTGCTAGCACTTTATTACTCTCATTGAGTGCATGGGCACGATGAGGTGTTGCTCTTCGCCAGACTGAGGGCATGAGTGAAAGGTTATCTATTTCAATTAAATCAGGGTGTTGCATAGAAATATACCAGTTACACTGTGCCATCGTGATAATTTTTTCTATAGCAGGGATTGATTGGTTCATAATAAGCTGAAATAGCTTTTTATATTCTAGGCTTAGGGTATGAGCGCAAGCAACCAGTAAGTCTTCCTTACTTTCAAAGTGAGAGTAAATGCTACCCATCGAATAACTCGTTTCTCTGGCGATATCCGACATCCGTACATCAAGAAAACCACGCTGTGATAACAGCCCGATTGTTTTTGAAATAATCTCATGTTCCCTTAGCGCTCGTTTTTGATGTCGCTTCATGGGTCTCTCCTTATTAAATCGAATAATATTCTAAAGGTCAACTTATTTAAGTACATTGAAAAAATATCTTAATGTGCGAACGATACCTATATGTTGTCAAATTAGTCTTGGTAGATTGCATTGACAAACGGGTGGAGAATTTAATTCATTTTCGCTAGTCTGCGTCGCCGCGTTGTAACTGGATGTATTTGACACCAGTAAACGCCAAAATTTGCAAAGCCAGAGCGCCCTCGCTTGTTACCAAGCAGATTTAAGAAAATTTTTCTTAAAGGCTCGCTGTTTGTCTTTGCTAAACAGTTTATAAGGGGATACTGATGTCATTACCACGCAAGCAAGGTTTGTATAATCCACAACAAGAACATGATGCTTGTGGCGTTGGTTTTATTGCACATATTAAAAACCAAAAAAGCCATGATATTGTTGAGAAAGGACTAGAAATACTTCTTCGTTTAACCCACCGTGGTGCTGCAGGAGCTGATCCGCGTGAAGGTGATGGCGCGGGTATCTTATTACAAATTCCTGATGCTTTTTTTCAAGCAGTTACACCAAGCCTAAATATTCAACTTCCTGCTGATGGTGAATATGGTGTTGGTATGGTCTTTCTTCCTCAAGATAAAGCACACCGTGCCACTTGTGAAAATATCATTGATGAAACTATTGTGGCAGAAGGTTTAACATTACTTGGATGGCGCGATGTTCCTGTCGATGGTGTGCATGCTGATCTCCCTGAAAGCGTTACAACATGTGAACCATTTATCCGTCAAGTATTTGTAGGCATGGGCGATGCCTGTGCAGATCAAGATGCTTTGGAGCGCAAGTTGTATGTTATTCGTAAAGTTGCGCGCAATTATATTCAAGATTTAAATCTTGATGATGCTGCCAACTTCTATTTCGCATCTATGTCTAGCCGCACGATTGTCTATAAAGGTATGTTTTTATCACATCAAGTTGGTGCTTATTACGAAGATTTAAATGATGCACGCATGACTTCTGCTTTGGCTTTGGTACATCAACGTTTCTCCACCAATACCTTCCCTGCTTGGGAGCTTGCACATCCATTTCGCATGGTGGCACATAATGGCGAAATCAATACGGTTCGCGGTAATATCAACTGGATGAATGCCCGCCGTCACTCCATGAAATCGAGTGTTTTGGGTGAGGATTTGGATAAAATCTGGCCTGTGATTGCAGAAAACCAATCGGACACTGCTTGTTTTGATAATGCTTTGGAATTGTTGCTTATGGGTGGTTATTCGCTTACTCATGCCGCGATGTTATTGATTCCAGAAGCATGGTCTGGCAATAATTTAATGGATGAAAAACGCAAAGCATTTTATGAGCATCATGCAGCCTTGATGGAGCCTTGGGATGGTCCTGCGGCGGTTGCCTTTACCGATGGTCGTCAAATTGGCGCAACATTGGATCGCAATGGTCTTCGCCCTGCACGTTATTTGGTTACTGATGATGATTTGGTGGTCATGGCATCGGAAATGGGTGTGTTGGATATTCCTGAAGAAAAAATCATCAAAAAATGGCGTTTGCAACCCGGGAAAATGTTTTTGATTGATTTAGAAAAAGGTCAAATTATTGATGATGAAAGTATCAAAAATGAACTCGCTAATGAAAAAGACTACGCCAAAATTTTAGCTGAAACACAGATACAAATTGAAGACTTAGAAGCAGATGTTGAAGTAACACAACCTGATCATGCCACGCTTCTTAACAAGCAGCAGGCTTTTGGTTATACCCAAGAAAATTTAAAATTCCTTATGGCTCCGATGGCAATTACAGGTCAGGAAGCTACAGGTTCCATGGGCAATGATTCACCGCATGCTGTGTTGTCCAACCGTGCGAAACCTTTATACAATTATTTCCGTCAATTGTTCGCACAAGTCACCAATCCACCGATTGACCCCATCCGTGAAGAAATGGTCATGAGCCTGACTTCTTTAATTGGTCCGAATCCAAATTTACTCGGGCTCGATGATGAAGAGCATAGCCTGCGTCTAGAAGTTCATCAGCCTATCTTGACCAATAAAGATTTGGAAAAGCTGCGTTATATTCATAAGACCACCGATGATGGTTTCCGCACCAAATCACTATCCATGTGTTATAGCATTCAAGCGGGTGCATCGGGCATGGAAGCTGCGATTAATCGCTTGTGCCGTGAAGCTGAAACTGCGGTAAAAGAGCATTATAATATTGTTATTCTTTCTGACCGTGATTTGGATGAACATCACATTCCAATTCCAGCACTTCTAGCAACCTCTGCTGTACACCAACACTTGATTCGTAAAGGTCTTCGTGTTGAAACAGGGCTGGTTGTTGAAACAGGTTCTGCCCGCGAAATTCAACATTTTGCAACCTTGGCAGGCTTTGGTGCTGAAGCGATTAACCCATATTTAGCATTTGAAACCTTAATGGATATGCATGCATGTGGTCAGTTACCTGCCGACTTGGATGTGGCTGATATTGAACCACGCTTTATCAAGGCTATTGGTAAAGGCTTGTATAAAGTGATGTCAAAAATGGGTATTTCCACCTATCAATCCTATTGTGGCGCACAAATCTTTGAAGCATTTGGTCTTTCTTCTGAATTTGTTAAAAAATACTTCACAGGTACACCAACTCAAATTGAAGGTGTCGGTATTAAAGAAGTCTCTGAAGAAGCTGTAATGCGTCATTGCTTGGCGTATGGCAACTCCCAAGCCCATAAAAACGCTTTGGATGCTGGTGGCGAATATGCTTGGCGTGTACGTGGTGAAGAACATCTTCTTGGCCCAGACACCATTGCCAAGCTTCAACATGCCGTGCGCACAGATAATTATGATTTGTATAAAGAATTTGCTGATCATATCAATAACCCGAAAGATAGATTGGTGACTTTGCGCGGTCTGTTTAAATTTAATGATGGTAAAAGTATTTCCATTGATGAGGTTGAACCAGCTACGAATATCGTCAAACGTTTTGCCACAGGTGCAATGTCGTTTGGTTCGATTTCTCATGAAGCACACAGCACGCTTGCTATTGCCATGAACCGCTTGGGCGGTAAGTCCAATACAGGTGAAGGCGGAGAAGAGGTTGCACGTTTCACACCGCTTGAAAATGGCGATTCTATGCGCTCTGCGATTAAACAGGTCGCATCAGGGCGTTTTGGTGTCACCGCTGAATATCTTGCCAATGCCGATCAGATTCAAATTAAGATGGCACAAGGCGCAAAACCAGGTGAAGGTGGACAATTACCAGGGCATAAAGTGGATCAACGTATTGGTAAAGTGCGTCACTCCACACCAGGTGTAGGTTTAATCTCCCCGCCTCCGCATCATGATATTTATTCTATTGAAGATTTAGCTCAATTGATTTTCGACCTTAAAAACACCAACACTGCTGCGGATATTTCAGTCAAATTGGTATCTGAAATTGGCGTGGGTACGGTTGCCGCAGGTGTGGTGAAAGCTCATGCCGATCATGTGGTGATTGCAGGTCATGATGGTGGTACAGGTGCATCACCGCTGACATCGATTAAATATGCGGGAAGTTGCTGGGAAGTTGGGCTAGCTGAAACACAGCAGACATTGCTTCTAAATCGTTTGCGTAGCCGCACACGTTTACAAGCTGATGGTCAAATGCGTACAGGTCGTGATGTGGTGATTGCTGCATTGCTCGGCGCGGATGAAGTCGCCTTTGGTACCATCGCATTGATTGCGGAAGGTTGTATCATGATGCGTAAGTGTCATCTCAATACCTGCCCAGTTGGTGTTGCAACCCAAGATCCAGAATTGCGTAAGAAATTTGTGGGTAAACCTGAAGATGTGGTCAATTATTTTATGTATGTTGCACAAGAAACACGTGAAATCATGGCAGAGCTTGGTTTCCGCACCTTTGATGAAATGATTGGTCGTGTTGATATGCTTGATACCGATGATGCTATGCGTCATTGGAAATCACAGGGCATTGATTTAACCCCAATCTTCCATCAAGTCGATAGCGAAGGTTCAAAACACCACAATCAAAGCCAAGATCATGGGTTAGATGCTTTGATTGATAATAAATTGATTGCACAGGCAGCCCCTGCGCTTGAAAATAAAACACCTGTAATCATTGAAACACCAATTTGCAATGTGGATCGCAGTTTCGGTACGATGTTATCGGGTAAAGTTGCCAAGAAATATGGTCATCAAGGTTTACCAGAAGATTGCATTGCCATCAAAGCCAAGGGCACAGCAGGTCAATCGTTGGGTGCATGGTTGGCACGTGGCATCAGCATTGATTTGGTTGGTATCGGCAATGATTATGTGGGTAAAGGTCTATCGGGTGGTCGCATTAGTATTCGTCCACCAGAAGAAACACCCATTAAAGCCGAAGAAAATAGCATTGTAGGTAACACAGTACTATTTGGCGCTGTTGATGGTGAAGCCTATCTCAATGGTATTGCAGGCGAGCGTTTTGCAGTGCGTAACTCAGGCGCTGTGGCAGTCGTTGAAGGTGTTGGTGATCATGGTTGTGAGTATATGACAGGTGGTACGATTGCGATTCTGGGCGAGACAGGTCGCAACTTTGCTGCGGGCATGTCTGGCGGCATGGCTTATGTCTTTGATGAAAAAGGTAATTTTGAAAACTCTTGTAATATGGCACAGGTCGCACTTGAGCCTGTATTGTCCGAAGATCAAGCACTTGAAACTTTGGACCATCAAGGTGGTGATTTGGAAACACATGGTCGTGTGGATATTCGCCATAGCATTGATCAAAATGATGAGAAAATCTTACATCAAATGATTACCCGTCATGTGCATTATACCAATTCCGCACGTGGCAAGGCAATTCTGGACAACTGGAATGCTTCTTTAAGCAAGTTTGTGAAGGTCATGCCAGTAGATTATAAACGAGCCTTAGCCGAACGAGAAGCCGAGAACAAAGCCAATCAAGCATTAGCAAATAAGGAGTCTACTCATGGGTAAGGCGACTGGATTCAAAGAATTTGACCGTGAAAACCTTTCGTATGCGCCTGTTGCAGAGCGTGTGGTGCATTTCAAGGAGTTTTCAAAGCTTCCAGATGATATGAGCACACAAGGTGCGCGCTGCATGGATTGCGGCATCCCATTTTGTCATAATGGTTGCCCAGTCAACAACATTATCCCTGATTGGAATGATTTGGTGTATCGGAACCAGTGGAAAGAAGCTTTGGATGTACTGCATAGTACAAATAACTTCCCTGAATTTACAGGTCGTATCTGCCCTGCCCCGTGTGAAGAAGCCTGCACAGTAAACTTGATTGGCGATGCAGTGAGCATTAAAAACATCGAACTTGCTATTGTTGAAAAAGGCTTTGAAAATGGTTGGGTCACACCGCAAATAGCCAAAGAAAAAACGGGTAAAAAAGTTGCCGTTGTCGGCTCAGGCCCTGCGGGTTTGGCATGTGCGCAACAATTGGCGCGTGTGGGTCATGATGTGGTGGTATTTGAAAAAGAAAACCGTGCTGGTGGCTTGATGCGTTATGGCATTCCAAACTTTAAGTTTGATAAAGCTGTGATTGATAGGCGTTTGCAACAAATGCAAGCCGAAGGTGTGGAATTCCGTGTAAATCAACATATTGGAGTGGATATTCCTGCGAAGTCTTTATTGCAAGAATTTGATGCCGTTGCGTTAACAGGTGGTGCAGAAGCACCACGTGATTTACCGATTGAAGGTCGTGATTTGAATGGCATTCATTTTGCCATGGAATTGCTTACCAAAAATACCAAACGTGTATTGGGTGACGATATTCCTGAAGCAGAATTTGTTTCTGCTAAAGATAAACATGTGGTGGTGATTGGCGGTGGTGATACAGGCTCGGATTGTATCGGCACATCGAACCGTCATGGCGCAGCATCGGTCACACAAATTGAAATCATGCCTGCCCCTGCAGAAACCATTGATAAACTGGTCACTTGGCCGAATTGGCCAATGAAAATGCGTACCTCAACATCCCAAGAAGAAGGTTGTGAACGTGATTTCTCTATCACTACAAAACGCTTTGTCGGCGAAAATGGTAAAGTAACTGCTATTGAGTGTGCGCGTGTTGAATGGGTCAACACGGATGGTCGTTGGAATATGACTGAAATCGAAGGCTCTGATTTCACCTTACAAGCTGATGCCGTATTCCTTGCTATGGGTTTCTTGCACCCTGTACATGAAGGCATGATTGAAGAGTTGGCATTGGAAAAAGATGGACGTGGCAATGTATCTGCCAATACATCGGATTATCAAACCAGCCTTGAAAGGGTCTTTTCTGCGGGTGATATGCGCAGTGGTCAATCGTTGGTGGTTCGTGCGATTAACGAAGGTCGCCAGTGTGCGCGTGGTATTGATGAGTTTTTGATGGGTAGCTCTGGCTTACCTGCAAAATAAGCATTTATGTATCATTTCAAAAAGGTCGCTGTTTAGCGGCCTTTTTTATGCTCTATAAACAATTCAAACAAACATACCTTGACGCTCTATGCACTTTTATTCACGATGGCATTATGAAAATGTTCAATACTACGGATTGTCCTTGTTTTGCCCTTAATATCCAATATCAAGGAAAATGTGTCCGTATAAGTACAAAGAATAGGAGGAAAACCTATTCCTCTTATTTACATAGTTTGTAGTGGTTCAGTAATTGCATAGGATTAGAAAAGGGTAATAATCTAACTTTAAGAGATTATCCATGAGTCATAGGAAACTGACTACATATACACAGAAATTAAAACGAGAACTAGTAGATTTGATTGATTAGTGTTTTTGAAAGTTGGGGCCACTATTATACAACATTTTAGCCCTTATTTCTATTAGGTTTTTTAGCAATGGTTGTACAAGATGGGGTCAGTTTCGGCATTTCGAAACAGTAAGGTATGGTACAAAAACCACTATCGTGCTTTTCGTGTTGATTCAGAGCATGCAACGCCCATAAATGCCAGTCGGCATTTCTAACCTTGGGTCCCATGAACAAGCCGCGTAAAAATAAAAATAAGCATGATAAGCATCCGCCCGAGCGTATGCCCAAAGCTTCACAATAGGTTTTGTATTCTTGTCACCGTTTCTTGTGAAAATCATTAATCATTTAAAGTGGCAGTTATTCGTTTGATAGAAAAATAGCCTTTTCATATCGAAATTCATTCACTCGCCGCTCGGGTGGCGAGTTACAAGGGCGCTTGCGCCAAAAGAAACGCCTTAGCGGTTTCTTTTTTCACGATGCTTTTTTCAATATAATAAGCGGTTAAAATTGACCAAGCGAAGCGAGGGAGTATTTTTACCACACCCTACTGTTTGCTTTCGCAAAAACTGACCCCCATATTCAAGCTTATAAAGCTTAATAGCTTGATTACATTGAATAAAATAGTGACCCCATACCTTCTGGTTGCACTAGGTATTCATAATTTGAATAATCAAGCCTTCAAGCGATAATGTAACCACTACAGATGCTAAAAAATAACCTGCCCATACAGCATTCACTGTCCGCGATTGTTTAGGTTTAGTGGCCGTGCGTTTTTTGAAATCATGGGCGATGCCACCCGCAAGCACCCCCAAACTCTCCAGCCGCTGGGTATGCTCCATCTTCTCCTGCCGCACCAGCTCTTCACGGATGTCGTGGGCAATGATCGAATAGCT
>JAUZQR010000084.1 GCA_030950865.1 Mariprofundaceae bacterium
CCAAAAACACAAATGGAATCGGTGAGTCTTTACCTTCTTTCCAATGCGCATAGGCATGCTCAATGGATGCATTTTCATAACCACCCACTGCTTGTTCACCCTCACCACAGGCGGAAACAGCCAGAGGTAAAGCCAACATCATAAGCAATAATAGTGTTTTGATGCGCTCCATCATCACTCCCCTTTATCACACGCTTTGCATGTGCTTGCGCCAAATAAAGCATACGCAGGGCAAAATTTGATGCCCGCTGTAAGAATCAAAATCGCTCCCACCGCATCAGCCACATAATTCCATGGCTCTTCAATGCCAGCCATTATCCCAACTGCCAATACACACGCACCAATGACGGTACGAATAATTCTGTCTGTACATCCCAAATTTGCTTTCATAACAATCTCCTATTACTTCCCATAAACTGAGAACATAATGTTCATCCATAAGATTTCAGTGACTTTGTCACAGTTTTCATCTCGCTAAATTCGTTAAATATCGAAAAGAAGATGATAGAGCTTGGGTCGTTCGTTCATCATGCTTATTACACCAATGACCTCAAACACAAGCGCTTCTATTTGCAATTACATACGATATGCAATTGAACAACAAATAAATTGGAATCATACCATACAACAAGCTCACATTTGTTCTTCCATCTTATTCATGCTGCAATAGCGCCATGAAATCCTGAGGGGAAGCCATGAAAAAGAAAATGCATATGACTACAAAGATTCTTATTTGGATGGGTGCTGGTCTTATCATCGGAAGCCTCATCAACACCTTCGCATCAAATATCGCTTGGATTCAAGATTATTTGGTCAACGGCTTGTTTCACGTTATTGGTGCGATGTTTATCAACTTACTCAAAATGCTAGTCGTACCCTTGGTGACCTTTTCACTTATTTGCGGTGTTTGCGGCATTGGTGATATAGGCAAACTCGGTCGTGTGGGTGGCAAAGCTTTCGCGCTCTTTATGCTCACCACAGCGCTCGCCATCACACTGGCTATTGTGGTTTCTAGCATCTTTGCGCCTGGTGAAGGTTTTGAACTAAGCCAAGCCACAACAAGCAGTTTTACAGCCCCAGCCTCCCCGCCACTAAGCCAAGTCTTTATTGATTTGATTCCTAGCAATCCTATTGCAGCTTATGCCGAAGGAAACATGCTTCAAATCATCTTTTTTACCATTTTATTTGCTGTATGCGTTCTTATGGTTGGTGAGGTTGGTAAACCTATTATTGATGCCAGCGAACGTTTGAATGCAGTCATGATGAAGGTAGTCGATGTTGTCATGCAGTTGGCTCCCTATGGTATCTTCGCTTTAATGGCGAAGACCTTCTCACAGCAAGGGCTTGGCATGATTCTTCCTATGATGAGTTATTTTGCAGTGCTTGTATTTGTATTGATTCTACATGCCACAGGCACGCTGATGATTTTGCTCAAAGTCTTGGGGCGCGTAAGCCCACTCACATTCCTCAAAAAAATGCGCGGCACACAAATTTTCGCATTTAGTACATCAAGCTCCAATGCCACCATTCCTGTTACCTTACAAACCGCCGAAAAACGACTCGGCGTGGATAATTCCACAGCCTCATTTATCGTACCTTTCGGCGCGACCATCAATATGGATGGCACTGCCATTATGCAGGGTGTGGCAACGGTATTTATTGCCAATGTTTACGGTATTGATTTGGGGTTAAGTGGTTATCTCACGGTGATTGGCATGTCCGTTTTGGCATCCATCGGCACCGCTGGTGTACCAGGTGTGGGTTTGATTATGTTAGCCATGGTCTTTGCACAAGTTGGGCTGCCTATTGAAGGCATTGCGCTGATTATGGGGGTGGATCGTCTATTGGATATGATTCGTACTGCTGTGAATGTCACAGGTGATGCCACCATCACCACCATTGTTGCTCGCAGTGAAAATAGCATTGATATGGATATATTCAACAACCCTGAAGCTGGTAATATCGAAGAAGTACATTTGGACGATGTGCAGCAAATCTTAAAAGCCTGATAAAAAACTATCTCTTACCACAGTCAAGGCAAATACATTGTAAGATAAAGAGGGCGTTCTGCGACAAGAGTAGAATGCATATACCAATCAAAATGTTGCGTATTAATATTTCTATCATTGTCATGTGTCTGGCAATGTTTCCCACTCCTGTGAATGCTTCGAATAGCACAACACAGGACAACAATGAATCATGGCAACACATCTCTCCATCATTGCTGATTGGAGGTAGTGCGCGCTACCGCTATGAAAATCAGGGGAATTTTCAATTCGGCGCTCCCAAAGCTGGTAATAATCAAGACTACTGGTTGCAACAACTACGTCTGCACATGCTTTGGCAAGCATCATCCAATGTAAGTTTTTTTATTGAAGCCCAAGATGCCCGTATTTTTCAAGCCTTTAACCAGCACAGTATCAACAACCGAAAAACGCCTAATATTTTTGAAGACCACCTTGATATACATCAAGCCTACCTCGACATAAAAACCCATGGGGTCGATGAAAGATCTCGCATTCGTATTGGTCGGCAAAAATTTAATTTGGGCGCATTGCGTATGATTGCATCTCTGGAATGGGTGAATACAGCGCGTGTTTGGGATGGCGTTCGTATGACCAGCCAGCTTGGCAAACATAACACACTTGATATTTTTTCTTCACGCCTTGTTCCTGTCAACCCTGTCTTATTAAACAATCATAAGACCACAAAAAGTCGCCTGTTTAATAGTAGCTTCCATGGCATTTATTATACCAATAAAAATCAACTCTTCGCCCATACACAATTTGAATTGTATAGCTTATTGCGTGAGGACGCGACTGTAGGAGACCGTGTTTTCACATGGGGAAATCGCACCGCATACAAACAGAATGCATGGGATGGCGATTATGAAGTCATGTTGCAGACAGGCAGTTATGGCAATCTTACCCAACGTGCTTACGCCTTGCATATTGGCGGCGGTTATACCTTTGATAGCTTGCAAACCCATCTATCCACTGCCTACAATTTTGCTAGCGGTGATAGTGATGCTGCAGACAACACTCATCAAACCTTCGATAATCAATACCCACTCAATCATGCCTATTACGGCTACATGGACTTTTTCTCACTGCAAAATATGCACAATATTGAGGTTGTTTCACAAACCAATATTGCCCAATCATGGAAACTACGCATGGCGTGGCAGGGTTTCTGGCTCGCCAAACCAAGTACAGATGCTTGGTATAATGCGGGTGCAGGTATAACGCGCCCTGCCAGTGTTGGTGCATCACATAAAGTTGGTGATGAAATTGATATTACTCTAAAACATACGTTCCCTGCTATTTCCAGCACCCTTTATATTGGCTACAGCCATTTCTTTACAGGAGCCTATATCGCCCAGACTGGCAGCAGCAAAGACGCTGATTTTCTTTTCACACAAGTGAAAGCTTCATTTTAAAATGAAAAAAACATTCAGCCTCTTACTGTTCTACATATTGGCAAGCCATACCGCCTATGCCAATACATGGATTGATATTCCAGCAGGTGATTTTCTTATGGGCAGCACAGCCGAACAAATCGAAGCAGGCTATCGTATTAGCCAAAAGGGTTATGGGCATGATGGCGTGCGTGAGGCACATTGGTTTGATAATGAATCACCACAAATCACCGCCCATACAAACGCATTCAAAATCATGCAGACACCTGTCACACAAGCTGAGTATGCAGTATTTATAAACGAAACAGGGCATAGGGTTCCGTTTGTTTCCCCCAAACAATGGCAAAGTTATCACCTTGTTCACCCTTATAGTCATGTTAAGCCCTATTTATGGCTAGATAAGCAATGCCCAGCTAATAAAACCAATCACCCCATCGTGCTGGTTAACATCAAAGATGCGCGCGCTTATGCCCACTGGTTATCTAAAAAGACAGGTCGGAATTTACAACTACCATCAGAAAAACAGTGGGAAAAAGCCATGCGTGGTACGAAAGGCTTGTTATACCCTTGGGGAAATACCTACCGCGCCGATTATCTTAACAATGCCGATAAAGCAGGCGCGAATACATCTACTCTTGGCACGCTTCCTGTAGGCTCATTTCCACAAGCTGTTAGCCCCTACGGTGTACTTGATGGTGCGGGGCAAGTCTTTGAATGGACACGCGATATAAAGCAACAACGTGCCACAGTAAAAGGTGGAAGTTGGGATGATTATGGCGGTGTTTGTCGCCCTGCAGCGCAT
>JAUZQR010000085.1 GCA_030950865.1 Mariprofundaceae bacterium
TGCTGAAAAAGGTGCACAGATGGGTATGCCAGAAATTTTATTCAATTTGTTTCCTGGTATGGGCGCATACAGCTTGCTATCAAGGAAGGTTGGTGGCGTTCAAGCCGAGAAAATGATACTAAGTGGAAAGTTATATTCTGCTCAAGAGATGTTTGATTTTGGAGTCGTGGATATTATTGTAGAAGACGGCGAAGGCGAGCAAGCCGTTTATGATTACATTAAGAAAGAGAACCGTGCCAGAAATGGTTTTCAGGCGTTTCGCAAAGCCAAAAAGTGTTGCAACCCGATAACATATGATGAGTTGGAAAAAATCACCAATATTTGGGTGGATGCAGCCCTGCAACTAAACAGTAGAGATTTACGCATGATGGAGCGTTTAGTCAAACGACAATCAGCAAAAGTTAATCGTTAATTTTACTCCTTATTCTTTTGGGTTTGCGCGCTGCGTTTTTCTACGTAGCGCGTAAGCTCTTGAATGCTTTCTTGTACAATATGCTGAAGTTCAACAATGCTTACCTTTACTGGACTTGAAGCTTTCTTCATTAGCGATTCAATATCTTCACAGGCATGCTGGATAGCAACTGCGCCAACCATGCCAGAAGCACCTTTTAGCGCATGAATGATTTCAATATATGTTTGAGCATCAACTTGCTCTTGAGCTGTTATAAGTGAACCTATATCTTCCTTGGCTCGTTTGATGAATTTCTCAATCAACCCTTCAACAAAGTGTTCTTTTTTGCTTATATGACTTAATCCATCCAATGGATCGGAATCAATATATTTCCACTTCACATCAGCAGAGCTTAAAGATGTTGGCACTTGTTTATGGGGCAGCTTCTTTTCAATAGGTATAATTTTATCAATGGCTTGGGCAAGCTTGTGATACGCTATGGGTTTGGTGAGATAAGCATCGGCTCCTGCTTCCAAACATTCATCAATATTACTGGAAATAGCATCCGCAGATAAAATAATTATGGGTAAATACGCATCAACTTCAAGGAACCGATATGCTTTAAGTACATCCAAACCAGACATGTGTGGCATGTTGATATCCAACAACGCTAAATCAAAGGCTTGTACGGGAATATCTAACGCATCCAAGGCTTGTTCGCCATCTTCAACCATGATGACCTCATGACCCATAAGCTCAAGAAACTCGCGAATAACGACTTGATTAACCTCATTATCTTCAGCAACCAAAATATTTAAACTGACTTGTTGCTCTCGTTTCTGGTGCTGTTGGGCTATGGAAGGAATATCATGGTGCAATGACTTTCCAATGCAAATCTCATGGATAGCATTAAACAGCAATGATTCATTCAATGGATAGGTCAGCACATCAGCATAACCTTCATCAATAAAGCTATGGACGGATGTTTCATCAAAGAACTCGCCTGTCAGAATGAACGCGGTGTGTGCCAACCCTTCTTTATAACGAAGGCTTTCAATAAGTTGTTCTGGTGGCATACCAAGCAAACCTTGGTCAACAATAGCGATATGGAATGGGGCTTCTTGATGTTCAGCAT
This sequence comes from Mariprofundaceae bacterium, assembly GCA_030950865.1. Lineage (GTDB taxonomy): Bacteria > Pseudomonadota > Zetaproteobacteria > Mariprofundales > Mariprofundaceae. Next base: position 1,527 of record JAUZQR010000085.1, read on the forward strand.
CGGATAATGATGTGAATAAATCCAGCACATTTGTTGATGTTTGAACACTCTGCCCCCAGCGCTGAATGGGCGTTAGAAATTGTTGTGACGTATCATCAGGCAATAAAATTAATACGCGAGTATCTGAAACAGATGTGGCGGAAGCAATTTTTTCTTTGCTTTGTTTTTCTTGGCGAATTAAAGGAAGCTGAAACCAAAATTCAGAACCTTTATCTTCTTCACTTTCTAATCCGATTTCACCACCCATAAGCGCTACCAATTCTTTAGAGATGGTCGTACCAAGCCCTGTGCCACCATATTGGCGTGTGGTGGAAATGTCGGCTTGGGTAAAGCTCTCAAATATCTTACCTTGTGCTTCTTTGGATAAGCCTATACCCGTATCAACAACTCGAAATTTCAGCCAGCAACGCTCATCATCAGTTTGTTCTGCAAGCTCCACAAGTACTTTGATGCCACCTACTTTCGTAAATTTTAAAGCATTACTGATAAAATTAATCAAGATTTGGCGTATATGTAGCTCATCACCTTTCAAACGAAATGGAACATCATCATGAACATGGGCCGTAAGCATTACCCCCTTCTTTTTCGCCTGTGGCAAAAAGGTTTGCAATGTTGTGCTTATTAAAACGTGCAAATCAAAGGGCTCTATTTCAGTGGTTTGTTTGCCCGCTTCAATCTTGGAAATATTCAGCACATCTTCAATAAGTGCTAACAATGTTTTTCCAGATGCTTGAATAAGACTTGCATAACCTTGTTGCTGTTTACTGAGCTGCGTCATACTCAACAGCTCACTTGCACCAATAATACCATTGAGGGGCGTGCGCAACTCATGGCTCATATTGGCTAAAAACTGAGATTTAGCTTGATTTGCTTCTTCGGCATCTGTGATTGCACGGTGTAATTTTTTAATTAATATGGACATATAGCTTGGAACGACCGTGATGAGAAATAACAAGCCTATTCCAAGAGAAAAGTGATTTTCCCAAAACGGGGAAATAAGTAAGATAGTTGAAAAAGCAATAAAAGATAACCCCGTTGCATAAACTAAATACTTCACTCCAAATCGGAGACCATTACCAACAATGATCCAGAGATAAATAGCAATAAAGACTTCACCTGATGTATTTTCTAAGAGCAGAATACTCACAGTTGGAACCGTGATATCAGTCAGAATTATAACCAGCCTTCTTGATAGGTTAGGTGCTGGGGATGCAACAATCCAAAAGACGTATAACAGTGATATAATAAAATAGCCTGAGACTAACTTTACTGCTTCCAGGGTACCAAAAAAGTAAAGATACAATGAAACTTGTTGTGGTTCAGTAAATTAGTAGGCATCGAAAAGGGTTATGCTACTTGT
>JAUZQR010000086.1 GCA_030950865.1 Mariprofundaceae bacterium
TCTTTAAGTAATTGTATGGTACGTTTATACACCCCAATCAATAAATGAGGGCCGTTATCAACCCATGTCTGTGTTGGCTTATGAAAAAATGATTGGGTGCGTCCACCAAGCTGTGGTGCGGCTTCGTATAGATTGACATTATGCCCTTGTTCAGCGGCGCGAATGGCGGCGGTTAGACCAGTGAGTCCTCCACCGATAATGGCAATGTTAGCGTTTTTCATATCTTGAAGCGCATCCGAAAGTGGGAATTAAAGGCAGTTTAACTGCGTAGTTTTCTGTCATGCTTAACAAGGTTAAATTCAGAAATCTAGTTGAAATGGATATTTTTCTAGATTTAATGATTTTTCATACTTTTTTTCATAACGCCATGCTTTCCATGCGATGCGTATTTTCTGCCATGATGCGATGCGTCCAGAGTGTTTCCAAATGTCAAAATTAAAGGATTTCATGCGCTTGAGTTGGGCATAATAAATAGCAGCCATGATGATGGCTGGGCGTAGGCTGATGCGATCTTTAATGGGAAGTTGTTCAAGGGCTTGTTGATAGGCTGATTCGGCTTTTTCGCCGTAATATGTGAGTAAGCCTTGCAGGTTATCAGTCATTTCCCCGTCATAAATATCTTGGTCGGTGACTTTAAAGCGGATACGCTCGCTTTGTGGTATATAAATACGTCCACGCTGCATATCTTCTTGAATATCGCGCAAAATATTGGTCAGTTGTAGGGCATTGCCAAGCGTGGTGGCGAAATGGCGTGATTGACGCTGTTGATAACCAAATATTTCAATGGTGAGCAGCCCAACAACACCAGCAACACGGTAACAATATAGATTTAAATCACTTTCTTTGATGAAGGCTTTGCCTGAAATGTCGGTGAGCATGCCATCAAGCATTTCATAAAATAACTCTTCATCCCAAGAAAAATACGCCCTTGCCCAATGCAATTCATGCCCAACAGGATTTTTGGGTTTATTATGAAAAACGTTGTGTATTTCATCATGCCATTCGGCAATTTGTCGTTTTGCTTCGCTTTTATCTTCAATCTCATCAGCGATGTCATCCACCTCACGGCAAAAGGCATAAAGTGCCATCATGGCTCGGCATTGTTTTTTGGATAAAAAGCCAAAGGCATAAGCAAAGGATGAACCCGAAGTGCGGGTTTTTTCTTTACAATAAACCTCAGGAGATAGTTGTTTGGCGGTCATGCGGTTTTGATGTTCATTACTTTGGCATGACACTTGGGCATCAAAGTGCTTTTGATAATAGGCATGACCATCTTAGCCCAATCACTGCGTTTTAGATAAGGGCGCTCTGTCAGTGGATTATCACAACG
>JAUZQR010000087.1 GCA_030950865.1 Mariprofundaceae bacterium
TTGCCAGATAACACCGCCGTTACTGCCAAATCACCTTCGGCAATCGCCTTGGATACTTCTACAGGCAATGGCCCAGAGTTACCAATACACGTCGTACAACCATAACCCACAACATGAAAACCAAGCTCTTTGAGCGGCTCCATCAAACCGGCACCCTTCAAATACTCCGTCACCACCATTGAGCCAGGGCCTAGTGATGTCTTCACCCAAGGAGCCGATTTCAAGCCCAATGCCGCAGCCTTTTTCGCCACCAAACCAGCACCCAACATCACAGAAGGATTCGACGTGTTGGTACACGATGTAATCGCAGCAATCACTACTGCACCATTATCAATGGTAACTTCTTTACCATTGATGCTTGTGGAGATGGCTTTGGTATTCAAGCCAGCCTCTGACTTAATGGTTGCCACATCTTTTTCAAATGCAGTCTTTGATTCACGTAATGCAATACGGTCTTGCGGACGCTTAGGACCTGCCAGAGATGGCACAACTGTGGACATATCCAACCCCAAAGTTTCGCTATACACCGCTTGAGAATCGCTACCAAACATATGCTGTGCTTTGGCATAAGCTTCAACAATTGCAATATTTTCTTCAGAACGACCTGATAGACGCAAGTAATTCAATGTCTCATCATCAATGGGAAAAATACCACACGTTGCACCATATTCAGGAGCCATATTGGCAATTGTTGCCCTATCTGCCAAAGGAAGATATGCCAAACCTGAACCATAAAATTCAACAAATTTACCAACCACACCATGGGCTCGTAATTGTTCCACAACCATCAATACCAAATCGGTTGCCGTTGCACCTTCTGGTAGTTTGCCTGTAAGTTCAAAACCAACGACTTTCGGAATCAACATAGAAATCGGCTGACCTAGCATCGCAGCTTCCGCTTCAATACCACCAACCCCCCACCCCAATACACCAAGTCCATTAATCATCGTGGTATGTGAATCTGTGCCCACCAAGGTATCTGGATATGCTACATTATCATCATCCACAAACACCGTACGCGCCAAATATTCCAAGTTTACCTGATGCACAATGCCTGTATCAGGCGGTACGGCTTTGAATGTTTCAAAAGCATTCTGACCCCATTTAAGGAAATTATAACGCTCTTTATTGCGCTTAAATTCAAGCTCTGAATTTTGTACCAATGCAGCATCCGAACCAAAAACATCAACTTGTACCGAATGATCAATCACCAATTCCGCAGGTACCAAAGGGTTTATTTTATCCGTATCACCACCCAATGCCACGACAGCATCGCGCATGGCAGCCAAATCAACCACTGCAGGCACGCCTGTAAAATCTTGCATCAATACACGTGCAGGCATATAAGCAATTTCTTTGGAAGGTTCAGCCTTGGCATCCCATTGCGCAATCGCTTCCACATCACTGCGCTTAACCACGTCACCATCTTCACGGCGCAACATGTTTTCCAGCAGAATTTTCATTGAAAATGGTAAATAAGAAGTGTTTCCAGCCTCATTTACATCATAATACGTATAATCTTTACCCAATACATTGAGGGTTTTACGCGCACCAAAGCTATTACTCACGAACATCTCCTTACAATTCAAACAAAAACTTTCCCATAAAAGTTTTAAATTATTTTGCTGCATATTTGTTAAATTTGAAGCGCACCCTAAGAGTCTGTTGAACTTAGCACAACCTAAGAAAAAGAATGAAAACTTGGATAGTTATCACCTTGATTTAAATTTTTAATCTGAGCTTAAAATAAAGATGTTATACATTAATATATGGATATAACTTATTGAAATTAATATAATATTATGAATCTACATAAAAAACTTCCATGCCCGAACTTTTGCCCTTGAAATAAACAGAGTTAAGGTACCTGCAATGTTTTTTTGCCAAATTTTTGGGCATAATACGCAAGCAGTCCTCTGTCATGAGCCCTTGGAAAGGTTGAGCAATACCACACAAACGTGCTGCTGTATTGGCCACATCACCAATCACTGTAAACTCTTTGCGCATTTCATCACCAAGAAGACCAAACAGCACATGACCATCGTGCATACCAAAACCAATACGACAAGGTAGACGGTCACTAATTTCTTCTTGTTGCTTTAACTCAGCTATAAGCTCCAAAAGGCAACGTAATGCTTGAACACCTCGGTTTTCACCTGAAAAACATGCCAATAAACCATCACCAAGAAACTTATTAATGCTACCTCCATGACGGATAATAACTCTTGTCTGAATTGCTATACTGGCATTAATCGTCGCATATACCTC
>JAUZQR010000088.1 GCA_030950865.1 Mariprofundaceae bacterium
TCAAATACATACAAAACAAGGGACACGCTTTCGCACCCAACATGTGCGTCGTAAACCTTCTACGAAACAACGTAAACGCCGCCCATAAAAAAGGGGCTGTGATTGCTCACAGCCCCCCTCTAATCTTAACACAATAACTTAGTTATTTAATGCGTAATTCCACGCGACGGTTTTTCGCACGACCTTGCACAGAGCTATTATCTGCACGCGGTTGTATTTCGCCATAACCTTTCGCGCTCAAACGAGAAGCATTCACACCATGTGTTACCAAATAGTCCATCACACTTGCTGCACGGCGGTTAGATAAATCAAGGTTGTATGATGCTTTGCCTCGACTATCGGTATGTGCCGCAACTTCAACATTGATTTTAGAACGTTTTTGCAATGTTTTCACAGCACGTTCCAATGTTGCAGTTGATGATGCCGTCAAATCAGCTTTGTTGGTTTCAAAAAACACACCTTCCAGCGTGATTACTTCAGGAGCAGGCTTACCACAGCCTTTCACTGCTTTAGTATAAGCTTTTTTAGCATTACTCAAAGCCGTTGAAATTAAATCGTTATTCTCATCTATTGGATTCGCATTCACTTCATCCACAATTTCATGCGCAGCATGATACAAACCAGCCACAGCCTTGGCTTGCAATGCTGGCGCACATCTTTCAGCACCAGCATCTTTGGCTTTTTGAATCATCGCACGCACTTCATCCAACTCACTAATTTGTGGTGATGCTATATGTCCTGCACACGCAGTGATGGATGCACAAGCTGCTAATAAGAAAATACGTTTCATTTTGAACCTCCAGCTTGTGCCGCATATTCTTCAGCTTTATCCATAAATGCCTTGGCAACTTGAATATCATGCTGTGATTTTTCTTCTACTGCCACACCAGCGAATTCACGCGCCAAATGTGCTTTATAACTATGATTCCCTTTCAACTGCACTTCCAAAGCATCTGCCCGATCATCCACACCCTCATTCCAAGATGCTGCTGCCGCAGTACCAGTAGAGATGCTCAACAGCACCACCAACAATCCTAATTGCTTCATATTTCACTCTCTCCTTTTATTAGCATGCCACTAATGCAACACACCTTCTTTTGCTAAAGTAAATACTGGGATATCCGCACTAAAGCATATCCCATCTTCACCCAACATTTGATAGTTCCCCTGCATCCACTCCAAAGGCGTATTTAACACTCAAAAGCGACTATAAATGTACTTCTTCTCCAGCTTTAATCATCGGTTGCTCCCCAATCATGCCGTCACCCTGAGAGTG
>JAUZQR010000089.1 GCA_030950865.1 Mariprofundaceae bacterium
AACATTGTACGCGCTTCAAAGCCACGACGATAGCCACCCCAAGGGTCTTTTCCTGTACCAATTTGGGTCACATCCAATTGAATATTTTTGGTAATGCCACGCAAGGTAAACTTACCTGTCATGATACCTTTTCCATCACCCAAGTCTTTATAGGATGTGCTAATAAAACTCGCTTTAGGAAACTTGGCAACATCAAAGAAATCACCACTACGCAAATGTTTGTTACGCTCTGCATGGTTGGTATCCAAACTTGCTACATTAATCTCTGTACGCACCGTATTATTGCTTGGCTTTGCTTCATCATAACTAAAACTACCATCAAATGTACGAAACTCCCCAAGTATCCAGCTATAACCCAAATGTTTTATCTTAAAGTGAATAAAGGCATGCTGCCCCTTGATATCAAAGGCATAATTTTCCGTTGCCTGTGCGGACATGCTCACACCTAAAGCCATCACTATCGCAAATAAATATTTCAGTTTCATACGCTCTCCTTTTCTTTCGTTTTTATACCCAACATTCGTAATAATGTCTTATCTTTATCAATCACATGATGCTTCAAAGCCGCTCCTGCGTGCATGCCTGCCAAAGCCATAACCGCCCAAGCCGCATATCGATGAATCAACCCAATCAAATCTGCTTCAGTTTTATGAAAACTTAGGCTCGCTGGCATTGTGAACCAGCCAAACACATCAATGCCCACGCCCTCTGCTGTCGGGATAAAATATCCACTCACCAGAAGAATAAACAACAACACATAATGCAACCTATGCACAAGCAATGCGACAAACTTTTCCCATGTCTCACCCATAAGCTCTGGTCGAACATTCACCCATCGCCAAATCAATCGAAACACCATTGCAAATAGCAACAACATGCCAAATGACTTGTGCATATACGGTGCATCGTGATACCAAGTATCGTAATAACTTAAATCCACCATCCAGATACCCAATGCAAACATACCAAAAATCATAAGTGCTATCAGCCAGTGCATGCCAATC
>JAUZQR010000009.1 GCA_030950865.1 Mariprofundaceae bacterium
AAGTGAGCCAGCCCAATCAGGCAAAGCTGTATATTGAAGATGATGCGCACCCAACCAAACATAACCAAACATCAATGCCCAGAAATGCAAGACAGATAAACGGTAAGAATAAATCGGCATGTCTGCTTGTTTTGGAATGAAATAATACATAATGCCCAAGAAACCTGCGGTTAAGAAGAAACCAACTGCATTATGTCCCCACCACCATTGAATCATGGCATCATGCACACCCGAATAGATGGAGTATGAATGGGTTAATGTTACAGGTACAACCAGTGAATTTACCACGTGTAGATAGGTAATCATAATCATCATGCCAAGGAAGAACCAGTTAGCCACATAGATATGTGATACTTTACGGTTAGCAATGGTCATGATGAAGTTAAACATATAAGAGAGCCAAACCACTGCGATAAGAATATCAATGGGCCACTCTAATTCGGCGTATTCCTTGCCTTGTGTCCAACCCATTGGGAATGAAATAACAGCGGCAACGATAATTAGATTCCAGCCCCAGAAGGTGAACCATGCTAGTTTGTTGCTCCATAAAGGCACAGCACACGTTCTCTGTACTATATAAAATGCTGTTGCCATTAATGTACAGCCACCAAAAGCAAAAATAACTGCGTTGGTATGCAATGGGCGTAAGCGACCAAAACTAAGGTATTCATTAAAATTGAGTGCGGGAAATGATAGCTGCCAAGCAATAAGGTCGCCTACAAGCGCACCTACAGCAAGGTAAACCACCGCACAAATAGCAAATGCTTTTACAATTGCCATATTGTAGTTGGGATTTTCAGGGGTGTTTTCGACCACTGTCGGACCTCCTTTGGGGATAATAGCTGCATAAGGTACATTAAAGATACATGAATGCAAATTCAATCTATATTTTAAGCATTGAAGCAACCTGAAAAATTATTATGACAACAGTATGACAGAGTTGTGATTCATAAGCGGTATGTTATGTTGTTACTCGGTAAATATTGAAGTCATAGGAGCTCTAATTGCTTTTGTAGGGAGTTTATCGGTTAGACCCTGACTTTGCTTTAATTTTGGCATCAATAAACTGATAGTGGTGTACGCCGATAAGCTCTGCAACTTTACGAATCAATGCTTCTTCGTATGCATCAATATGCCCATCTGCCATAGAAACAAGCCATAGCTGGCGAATAATATCAATGCGCTCCTGCTCTGAATAAGCCTTGATAAGTGGAGCGGTAAACTGCTGTAAATCATTGGCTTTAAGGCTGGATTGTATGGCTTGTTTTATACGAAGTTCAGCATCTTCTTTGCTTAGATTAAAACGTTCTTGAATAGCCTGGATAATAGCTTGATGCTCAGTGTCATCGAGGCAATCATCTTGCTGCATGACTTGCACCATTAGAGCAGTCACTGCGAGTGAAATATTATGCTTTTTGGGCTTAGATGATACCGATGTTGGGTTGCCCCACATTTTTTTCAGTGTTTTTAACATGTGTTATTCTCTTTTAGTGGCGTTGAATTTGCATGGCTTTACCTTCACCACGGGCATCACTGATGCCTGTAAGTTTGCCATTGCTGCGATTCCATAGAATAGCCTGCATATTACCATATTGACGATTCATTTGCTTGAGATGATGACCACGTTTTTTAAGTTCTGTAATGATATCAGGTGTGAATGCTTCTGCCTCATATTGCACAGTGTCAGGTAAAAACTGATGGTGAAAGCGAGGTTTGTTGACCCACTGTTCAGGTGTAGAATTATTATTTATAAATGCTGTGGATGCCAGCAGTACCATGCTGATAATACGTGAGCCGCCTGGTGTACCAACAATCAGTGTGCGATTTTTATCCATGACAAAAGTCGGAGACATCGAAGATAACATGCGTTTGCGTGGTTCAATCGCATTGGCTTTGCCTTGTACCAAGCCATAAGCATTGGGTTTGCCTGGGCGTGTTGCAAAGTCATCCATTTCATCATTCATAAGAATGCCAGTGTTTGGCGATACATAACCCGAACCCATGCCGTAATTGATGGAAAGTGTGGCAGATACCATATTACCTTCATCATCAATAATTGAAAAGTGCGTGGTATCAACACTGGCACCAATGGGTTCAGCAAAACCTTTTAATGATTCAGATGGCGCAGCTTTTTTTAAATCAATGGAGTCACGTAACTTCTTTAGGCGCTGTGGGTTTAACAAGTCAGGAATGTGAACAAAATCACCATCGCCCAAGTATTGATTACGATCTTTATAAGCGCGTTTCATGGCTTCAATCAATAGATGAGTGCGGTTGATTGGACTCATTTCTTTGAGCTTATCATTTTTCAAAATACCCAAGGTTTCAGCCATGGTAATACCGCCTGAAGAAGGCAGTGCGGCAGAGATGAATTGTGTGCCTTGATAGGTGAATTGTATGGGCTGGCGTTCAATCACTTTGTAATTGGCAAGATCACCCTCTCGAATAAGTCCGCCGTCGTGTTTCATGTCTGCGACCAAGCGACCTGCTGTTTCACCACGATAAAAATCATCTGCGCCATGTTTGGCAAAACGAAGTAGGGTATCAGCCAAAGCTTTCTGATGAAGTATATAGCCCTTTTGGGGTGCGTGTCCGTTGTTAAGAAAAATGCCTTGGGCGGCATCATTGAGTACATCTTTGCGCCATTTTATCATGCCTTGCAGGTGTGAGTCGATGGCAAAACCATTGAATGCTAAAGAAATGGCAGGGGATGTAGTTTTTTCACGGGCAATACGACCATACCTTGAGATTAAATGATCAACACCAGCCAATAATCCTGGAACGCCTGCGGATTGTGCCCCATTGATACTGGATTGCATGTTATAAATTTCACCGTGCCCAGCCAATGTGGGAGATGTTTCTCGTGCATCAATCATCACATAACGCTTTTCTTTGGCGATATATAATAGAAAAAACCCACCACCACCGATGCCAGAAGAACCAGGTTCGACAACACCCAAAGCGAGGGCTGTTGCCGCAGCAGCATCAAAGGCATTGCCACCTTGTTTGAGTATTTGGATGCCAGCCTCAGTTGCTAATGGATGAGCTGATACCACCATGCTTGAAGGAGGTTGAGCCGCATGGGAAAGTGAGGGGATAATAAATAGGCTTGCTAAGATGTATTTTTTTAACATGTGATGAGCTTATATAAATATAGCTGCTTACTCAAATAGTTGCTTTACTTTAGACGGTGCTTTTTGAGCAAATAGCCTGAAAATACTGGGGGGGCATGAGGTTTTACTTAATGATTCGGTCGTTTGCCTGCAAACAAGTCTGTTTGTCGCTTTATTTCAGTGGATATATGATCGCGAAATGCAAGTACCCTAGCCGTGCGTTTTAAATCAGGGTGAAACAATAGCCAAAGCCCAAGATTTAATTGTGGGTCAGGTGGACAAAAACGTTCCAGATCTGGTTCACGGTCACCCATAAAACAAGGTAGATATGCTAGCCCTATATGCTCCTTCAATGCTGCAACAGTCAAAAGTGTGTCATCAACAAAGAAGTTATGCGGCTGATTGCCGCAAGCACTTTTGGTCCATGCTTGATGGAAGCCGCAGCAGCTAATCCCCAGCCATGTTGGTTTACCCCCTTGCTCGCGTAATTGTGCAAGGTAGGTGCGGCTAGCGTAAATAGTTGATGCGACCGTAAGCATTCGCCTACCAATCAGGGTATCGGTTGGCGTGTTGGTCAAACGGATAGCGATATCAGTTTCACATTCGACAAGGCTGGTATTCTTATTGGAGACCATGAGGTGAAGCTCAATATTTGGGTGCTCTTGGTTAAAGCTAGCAAATATGGGCATTAATACACCTGATGCCATATTGTTAATGGCAGATATGCGTAATACCCCTGTCAGTTTAGCATCTTTGCCGCCCAGACTGCTATCCACTGACAATACTTCATGCTCCATATTGCAAGCTGCTAACTTTAGACTTTCACCAGCAGCGCTAAGCTCATAGCCGCTTTTCTTGCGCTCGATGAGGCGCACACCCATTTTTACTTCCAGAGAACGCATTCGTCTGGATACCGTGGAGTGTTGTACACCTAGCTTGCGTGCTGCACCGCTAATGGAACCTTCTCTCGCCACTGCTAAAAATAGTCTTAAATCATCCCAGTTCATTGAGTAAGTCTATCACAGATGTGCATTTTTGCACATTAAGTGTCATTTTTTGGAGGTTATCAAATAAAAAACATCAACTAGAATTCATTTATGCTTGTGAAGGAGGGATATGATGACACAGACCGTAGTTTTTGACCCATTAAAATATAAAGATACCACACGCCAGCAATGGAATACCGCCGCAGAAGCTTGGCATCGTTGGGGGGCCTTTCTTAATCGCTGGTTGGGTTCAGCAACAGAGACGATGTTTGATATGACAGGTATAAAGTCGGGAAGTCGGGTGCTTGATGTGGCGGCAGGCGCTGGCGAGCAGTCGCTGGCAGCAGCACGCAGGGTGGGAGAAGGTGGCTATGTTTTGGCTACCGATTTATCTGCTGATATTTTGAATTATGCAAAATCCAGTGCTCAATTGGCAGGTCATAACAATGTTGATACCCAGGTTGTTGATGGAGAGGCATTGAATACATTGCAAACAGAGCCTTTTGATGCAGTGATATCGCGTGTCGGTCTGATTTATTTTCCAGACCAACAAAAGGCACTAACAGGAATGCATCAACAATTAAAAGAAGGGGGTAAAATCGGCGCAATGGTTTATGCGACAGCCGATAAAAATCCATTTTTTTCAATTCCTGTTGGTATTATTCGAAGACGCGCACAGTTGCCGCCTCCCTTGCTAGGTCAACCTGGGCCATTCAGTTTGGGTGATCCTTTGATATTAGAAAAATCACTGCTTGATGCTGGTTTTAAAGATGTTGAGGTTGCTAGCATTGACGCACCGCTACGAATGGAGTCGGCACTCGAATGTTTACAGTTTGAGCAGGAGTCTTTTGGTGCATTGCACCAGATGTTGGGTGGGTTATCAGCAGTAGAGCAGGATGATGCGTGGCGTGAAATTGAAACGGCATTGTTGCAGTTTGAAAGTGATGGAAAGTTTTCGGGACCATGCGAAATGTTGGTTGTATCAGGGACGAAGTGAAATCTTAACTTATATAATCAATGATCTTGCAATCAAATAGAAGTGATTAGGCATCAGAGAGGATGCGCATATTTCCATAGAGAGCATCACTATTGTGTTTTTATATTAGACTTCACTTTGAAATGGCTGTATCAAGGATTGATTGTTTTTCAAATAAATGATGGATGCCAGTTGGTAATGCGAATTCGGAAAGTTGTTTAACCCAGATTCCTTCTGTTGTCGGCTTGGTGGCGATTTCTTTGGTGTATAAATGCAAGCGCCGATGGGTTAGCAAGTGAATATGGCAGGGTGAATATTCAGGTTTTTGAGGCAGTTCGATAATCGGTGGTGTCCAAAGTCCTGCCCAAATGCCTTTTTCAGGGCGTTGTTGCAGCCAAAGCCCTTTGTTGGGATGTGTGTGTAGGTTGATTTGCCAAAACACGTCTTTTACAGGAGCTTTTTTCTTGTTTGAGGGTTGTTCTTCGATATTTGAAAAGGCGGATTTGCAGTGTTTGGAAACAGGGCAGGTCTCGCACTTTGCAGAGCGAGCCTGGCAAAGCGTTGCGCCAAGCTCCATCATGGCCTGATTCCACATGGCAGGGTTTTGAGAGGCATCAATGGCTGTTTGTGCGAAGTGCCATAGCTGTTTGTCGGAGGCTTCAGGTTGTTTGTGCCAACGTTTTAATACACGTTTTACATTGCCATCAAGCACAGGTGTATTCATGTCAAAACAAAATGATGTAATGGCCCCAGCAGTTGATTTGCCGATACCAGGCAAGTTTAATATATCCTCAAATTGTTCAGGGAATATACCATTGTGTTTGTCTATGATTTGTTGAGCTGCAGCATGGATAAAACGTGCACGACGATAATAACCCAAACCCTCCCATGCTTTGAGCACATTATCCAATGGGGCTGTTGCGAGTTGTTGAATGTTTGGAAAGGTTTGAAACCATTGCTGATAACGTGGCAACACCGTTTTGACTTGGGTTTGTTGCAACATAATTTCTGATACCCAAATGCGATAAGGCTCAGAGGTATGTCGCCATGGCAGGTCACGTAGATCCGTTTGATACCATTGTAGCAATGGTTTACATGGTGCGGAAAACAAATTGGTCATCAACGACTTCAAAGGTTAGGTAAAAACTAGCGCGATCCAGCCCCCATGAGCTGGGTAAAGGCTTGAATGGTGCTGCATCATGAATGGCTCTTACGGCACTGTCATTGAGCGATTGACTAGGGCTTGGGCGCAAGATTTCTGGGTTGCCCAACTCACCGCTTAGTTCAATGGTAACACGCATCAATACTTGCCTAGCGTTATCCGCGAAATTCTGATAATCAGCTTTTCCAGGTCGCCATTGCTCTTCCAAGGCTCGCACCAAAGAATGTGCGTAGGGTGCATACTTGGCTTCTTTGGTATTGATGGGAATGTCAGCTTCTTTGGAAAGCAGTTGTTTCATGCGGCGTTCGCGCTCAAAATCGCGAGATAATTCAGATAATGCCATGCTGGACGGCATAAGTTTGGATAGTGGAATTTGACGTGGTGGTGTAGGACGTTTCTTTGCAACTTTTTTCTTTTTGACGGGTGCATTTTGAATAACGTTATTGCTTTCGGATGCTGCGCCTTTTTTTGTGAGGATGCGGGTGCGCTTATCCGATGCTTTGGGCGGTGTTGGAGGTATATTTGGAGCTTTGGGCGGTGTTGGTCGCTTCTTGTTTTGCTGCTTGCTACGCGAGGGTGACTTGGCAGCGCGTGTACTACGGTCTTTGGCATTGGAACTACCGCCTTTTGCACTGCGGTTGGCGATGGTCTTAGCATCTTTGGGTGGCGTTGTGTCGGACTTTGTATTGGAATCAAGTAACACCACGTCGGTAAATTGCGGAGCCTGTTTCTTTACGATGCGTGGCTCTTTATGATTTAAAGATATGAATAATGCCAGCACAATATGGGCGGCAATAGATGCCACAAATGCAATGATTAAGCGGTTATTTTTAAACTTTGCCTGCAATGCTTTATCTGCTCCGAATAGTGAGTTGCGCTGTAATATAGGTCGCTAGAGCGCCATTGAGCCAGCCTGTCGCGCAGGATAGCACAAGCAATGGCGGTAGCAGATAATAAAGTGCAATCTGTTGGATAAAAAGTTGCTCTACAACCACAAATTGGCTGCACATATGCGCTAAGGCACCCAGTAAACTAACCCCAATCAGACTGATACGGGGGATAAAGCGCCATGAGATTAGCATAACAGACGTGGATGCGAGGGTGGCAGTTAAGCTGATGATGAATGTTGGTGTAAACATAGTGCCGATAAAAAATGCACCAATAACGACACGCCCAATAGCAAGGCTTGCCGCAGCTTTGGCCCCCATACTTTGCAGCGCAATAAGGGTGATAATGTTTGCCAAACCAAGCTTGAACCATGGACCAAAACTTGGCATGAGCGCTTCAAAAACATGTAAGCCACTGGCAAGCAGTAAAAGCCCTAACCAATAAGCCTTTTTTTCCAAAGATGCCAATGATGGGCGAGGGATTTGAGTGATTTCTTGTGATGCCGTCATTATTCAGATACCGCATCAAGGGCAAGCTTTTGTGTGCCCTGAATACTTACCAAAATACGATTGGGGACACATGCCAATATATCGCCAATACGGTGGCGGTGCCCAGAGAGCACACAGCGCTGACTAACGCAGGAGGAATGCGTGATGCGTACACCATCCGAGTCAATGGTTATTTCTGACAAACCAATATCACCTTTGGCTTGAAAATGGATGGGTTTGTCGGGGTGTAATGGGTATATTGCGAGCAGTGACTTGCCATGGTAAATATGAACCATAGGCGTACCTGATAAGTTTTGCTGTATCCATGACCAGCCCATTATTATGGTAATAAGTGTGAGTAATAATAGTATGCGATCTACCCATGTACCCTTTAGCCAATGCCATAGACTTGGCGTGCTGGACGGGTCGGGTTCGTGCATGGATGTTAAAGTTGTACGAATCGGCATGGGGCGAGTGTAAACATGCAAAAGGGTGGAAGCGACTATGAATGTATTGATTACAGGTGCGAATCGAGGTTTGGGATTGGGTTTTGTGAAGCATTATTTGGCAAAAGGCTGGAAGGTATGGGCTTGTTATCGCAGTGAATGTGAATCATTAAAGAGCTTAGACTCTGAGGCTTTGCATCTGGTGCATTGGGATGTTGGAGAAAATACTGACCCGCAGGGTTCACTGCCTGATACCATTGATTTGCTTATCAATAATGCTGGTATTTATGGCTCAACGAAGAGCGGGCA
>JAUZQR010000090.1 GCA_030950865.1 Mariprofundaceae bacterium
CTTACTCGCGCATTAACGCATTGCTCGCATTCAACGTTACACATGGAGCGTTTGGAGTTTTTGGGCGATGCTGTTCTTGGCTTGGTCGTTGCTGAACACTTGCATGATTTGTTTCCAGATGAAGCGGAAGGTCAGTTATCACGTTTACGGGCAGGATTGGTGCGCAAAGAAAGCCTTTATAAAGTGGCGAAAAATTGGAATTTAGAGGTATATCTACAAGTTGGAGATGGTGAGCGCTCTGCACAGGGTGTGAAATCGACATCAGTTGTTGCCAATGCTGTGGAAGCGGTGAGTGGCGCCGTATTTAAAGATGCCGGCTGGGTTGCTGCACAGGCTTTAATTTTGAAGGCATGGCAGCCGCTATTGAAAAATATGGATGTTTCGGATGCACGCGATGCCAAAAGTCACTTGCAAGAATATACGCAAGGCAAAGCTTGGGGACTGCCTGTATATAAGGTTTGTGATTTGGGCGTAGATCATAAACCACGCTTTGAAGCAGAGTGCTGGATTAAAAATAAATTATGTGGCGCGGGTTTCGGCGAACGAAAGAAGGTGGCAGAATTGAATGCCGCGCAACAAGCATTGTTATCATTTGATGGTGAGGTTCATACATGAATTTGTGGTTGTGGCGTAGCCGATGGATGGCTTTTTTCCATGATGTTTTCTGGATTCCGTTGGCATTAGTCGCCGCCTTTTGGGTACGGTTTAATCTGGAAAGTATTCCAGCAAGCAGCCAATCAGGTCTGTGGTCCATGTTGTTTGTTTGTTTGGTAGTTCAAACGGCATCTTTTTGGTTATTTCATTTGTACCGTGGTATTTGGCGCTTTGCTTCTATTCCTGATTTATTACGCATTATGCGAGCAGTCTCTGTAGGTGTATTGATTTCATTCGCAGTGCTTTTTATTTGGTTGCGTTTGGAAACTATTCCACGTTCCGTGATGTTGTTATACCCCATGTTCTTATTGATGGGTTTAGCTATTCCACGCTTACTTTATCGTTGGCTTAAAGACCATCATATGGGTTTTGCGCGCAAGCAAGGTAAACGTACACTGATTATTGGTGCAGGGCAGGCAGGGGAGCTTTTACTACGCGACTTACTCAAACATGAAGGTTATATGCCGGTTGGTATTTTGGATGATAACGAGCGTAAACATGGCATGGAAATTCACGGTGTGCGTGTTTTGGCTCAGTTGGATGAGTTAGAAAAATATATTCGTGTTTTATCGGTTGATATTGTCATTCTAGCGATACCTTCTGCCTCTCATACGGCGCTACAACAACTGATGC
>JAUZQR010000091.1 GCA_030950865.1 Mariprofundaceae bacterium
GCATGGGAGCAATTCGGCAACTGTTTGAAAGAAGGTATCATTGAAGATTCTGCTAACCGTGAACGTATTGCCAAACTCTTGCGCTTCTCCAGCACTAAAGGTGATGAACAAACAGTCTCTCTAACAGACTATGTGGAACGTATGCTCGAGAACCAAGATACCATCTATTATATCACAGCTGAAACCTTGGCTGCTGCAAAACACAGTCCTCACTTGGAAGTCTTCCGCAAAAAAGGCATTGAAGTATTGCTATTATCAGACCGTATCGATGAATGGTTAACCTCTCACTTACCTGATTTTGATGGTAAAAAGCTACAATCCATTGCCAAAGGTGAGTTAGACTTGTCGAACATCGGCGAAAATGCTGAGGAAGATAAAAAAGAACATGATGAAGCTGCAAAGTCGGCTGAACCTGCTGTGAAAAAACTAAAAGAATCTTTGGGTGACAAAGTCAAAGATGTGCGTACGACAGACCGCTTGACTGAGTCGCCTGCTTGTTTGGTATCAGATCAATTCGATATCACAGGCAATATGGAACGTATTCTAAAACAGGCTGGGCAGGATGTACCATCGGTCAAACCAATTTTAGAAATCAATCCAGAACATGAATTGGTCAAACGCTTGTCAAAAATGCGTTCCAAAGAAAAAATTGCAGATTTTTCCGATATTCTTTTTGATCAAGCTATTTTGGCGGAGGGTGCATTACCTGAAGATCCAGCAGGATTTGTTCGTAAAATTAACAGCCTATTAACGCAATAAATGTGTAAATCCCATCCCTCATCAATCGGTGAGGGATGGGGACTTCACAATAAGATTCTGCAAAATATTCTTAGACTAAACTACCAAACAATCACTTCAAATATAAAAACGCTCTCAACAGAACCTAAAGAAAGTGTGTAAGCACCTGGCTCTAAGGCAACTTTAATCGCCCCACTACCCTTACTCTGCAAACGTTCACCATTCAACCATGTGCCTAAACGCGATTCATCAACAAGAAAAACGCCCGTTTTGTTGCGCTCAAAGTGGCAATGGTGTCGTGAAATACCATAGGGCGGAATATCGTGAATATCCAAATCATTTTCATCACTGCCCAAAAACCATGAGCTTTTTATTTTTTTAGCAGCCCAACGCCCAATTTGAAAAGGAAACTTTCCAACAACAAGACGTTCCACACCATCCAGAACATGTTTTGCCTGCTCTGTTTTACCCGATAAGGTGACATTACCAGGCTTGAAAGTGACTACGTTTTTCTTTGCTTTACCCCGCTGGTTTGTCTGTGCTTCGATTTGGTTTTCCAACTCCATAACCCTAAGGTTCATCTGCCGCATGCGTTGAAAAAGTGTGCCTAGAATACTCTCCACAGATGAGAAATTTTCAGCCATTGCTTGAACAAATTCTCTTTTATCAAAAAAGCGAACTTGCACATCGCCAACCGTACTCACTGTTGCAGAACAAGGTTCATGACTAATCAAACCCATCTCACCAAACACCTCACCTTCAGAAAGTTCTGCCAAAACAAGGTTGCGACCAAAATCATCACGGCGTGAAATAACAACACGCCCAGATAATAAAATATAAACACCATCACTCGTTTCACCCTCTTGCAAGATGACGGCACCTGTAGAAAAGTTTTTGATTTGCGGTTGTTCTTGGCTCATTCTTATCGTACCCCATGATTCTTCTAAATCTATGTTCGCAAGGTCTAGCAAGATTCCATGTTAGTTCGAAGAAAAATAAACGCTACAATTTATAAAGGATGAACCTTCACCTGCCCCGCCGCACTCACATCAATTTGATAACGCACACCATTGGGACATGTAGCGCGAATAGTTTGGTTACCACGCCCATCGTTTTCTTGTTGAATTTGCGTTACTTGTTTACCACCACAAGCAAAACCACGCAGCATAATCGTGGTTGCGATATCTTCTGCTTTGGATACAGCCCATGCAGGTGATACCAATAATAAAGCCAACATCCATAATATAGCCTTCACCCATATTTTCATCCCTGCACCTCCAGTAAGCTTTTGAAAATAGAATGGCGTGCCAAATATATTTCCTTCGACAAATCAGGGTCTTTTTCCAATAAAGCCATAATTTTCAATAACAAGCCATCAAAACTTGCTTTAATAT
>JAUZQR010000092.1 GCA_030950865.1 Mariprofundaceae bacterium
CGTTGCGCTGCAGGCGCAGATGCAAACCGCCGGCAGCCAGGATAGCCCTGCCGGGCTGCATGGGCAGCCCATCGCGGTGAATCCTTGCATGCACTGCAAACAGATATTCCGCACTGCACAGGTCTATCCAGCCTGCCAAAAGATGGCATTGCCACAGCTATTGGCAGCATCGAAACAGGTTTTGCACTCAACGATAAAAAAGTTTTACTGCTTACAGGGCGTGAATTATTGGGGCAACGTCTGCCGCGCAAACGTGGGCGTGGTACGGTTATTTTACATGCCGATGCCTTCACATCCATTGCAGAATTAAAGCTCAATGATCCCGTCGTACATGAAGATCATGGTGTTGGGCGTTATCTTGGTCTTGAAAGTATGGATGATGATGGTGAGCAGAGTGATTTCATCAAAATCGCCTATGCCGATAAAGCCCAAGTGTTTATCCCTGTTGAAGATTTGGATCGTTTGCACCGTTATACAGGGGATGATTCACCAACGCTGAACAAACTCGGCACAGAAAAATGGAAGAAGACGCGTGAACGTGTGCAGCGCGATTTACTTGCCATGGCGCATGAGCTTATTGAGACCGAAGCCGAGCGTAGCCATGCCACTCGCCCAGCGATTCATCTTGAAGGCGAGTTATTGGAACGCTATGAAGAGTTTTCGGCACGTTTTCCCTTTGAAGAAACCGATGAACAAGCCTCTGCCATTGATTCTGTGATGGATGATTTAGCCAAAGATAAACCCATGGATAGGGTCATCTGTGGTGATGTTGGATTTGGTAAAACCGAGGTTGCCATGCGCGCGGCCTTTGTGGTTGCAGCAAGGGGTAAACAAGTCGCCATTCTCGCGCCGACCACGGTTCTGGCGAATCAGCATTACAGCAGCTTTGCCGAGCGTTTTTCGGGTTTGGGTTTAAAAGTTGAGCTTATTTCACGCCTGCAAGGCAAAAAAGACAGTGATCGCATCACACGCGAGCTAAAAAATGGTGATATTCGTATTATTGTTGGCACCCATCGGTTGTTATCCGACACCTTCACCTTTGCTGACTTGGGTCTGACGATTGTTGATGAAGAACAGCGTTTTGGCGTAAAACACAAACAAAAACTCAAAACCATGCATGCCAGTGTGGATTTACTCACCCTCACAGCCACGCCGATTCCGCGCACCTTGCATCAAACATTGGCAGGGCTTCGCACCGTCTCGATTATCAGCACCCCACCTGCCGAACGTGAAGCAATTCGCACCATGGTTTGCAGCTTCGATATGCATGTTGCCAATGAAGCCATCCGAAGAGAGTTGTACCGTGGTGGTCAAATTTATTATTTACATAACCATGTCAAAAGTATTGATCGCATTGCCAAGCGCTTGCGTGAGCAAGTGCCTGAAGCTGAAATCGGCATTGCACATGGGCAAATGAGCCCTGCTGAACTCGATAAACAAATGATGGATTTTTATGAAGGTCGTTTGCATGTGCTTGTTTGCACCACGATTGTTGAGTCAGGTCTTGATGTTCCCAATGCCAACACCCTGATTGTCGAGCGTGCCGATTTATTGGGCTTGGCACAACTGCATCAAATTCGTGGACGTGTTGGGCGCAGTCATCGCCAAGCTTATGCCTATTTGTTCACACCCGATGCCAGAGCATTGAGCATTGATGCCCGTGAACGTCTGCAAGCCATTGCCGAACACACCGATCTGGGTGCTGGATTCTTATTGGCTAGGCAGGACATGGAAATTCGCGGTGCTGGCAACCTGTTGGGCGCAGAACAAAGTGGTAAAATAGAAGATATTGGTTTGGATATGTACATGGAAATGCTTGCTGAAGCAGTTGCCGAAGCACGCGGAGAAGTGATTAAACCCAAACAAGCTATCAGCTTGCGCAGTGGT
>JAUZQR010000093.1 GCA_030950865.1 Mariprofundaceae bacterium
TAGATGTTCCTGCTGTTGGCACTGAAATTGAGGCTGATGTTGTGTCTGCTGGCGGTTCTGTGCGTTTGTCTGTATTGGAAGGAAAACGTCGCGAACTATGGGCTTCTGTCGATGCTGCTGTGGCAGAAAATAAGACTGTGAAAGTAACCGTTACTTCAGAAGTAAAGGGTGGGTTTCGCGTGGATTTGGGCGGTTTGCAAGCTTTTATGCCACGCTCCGAAGTGGATACCCATGCAGGCATGGGCGCGGAACAATTATTGGGTAATAGTTATGATGTGGCGATTTTAGAAGCAACGCATTATCCGGCCAATATTGTGGTGTCTCGCAAACAGCCTTTGGCTGCTGTAGCTGCAGAAAAGCAGGCTGAATTTTTTAAAGAAGTAAGCCTTGGCGATAAAGTGACAGGTGAAGTAAAACGCTTGGCTGATTTTGGTGCCTTTGTTGACTTGGGTGGCGTGGACGCTTTATTGCATGTGTCGGACATGGCATGGCGACGGATTAATCACCCATCAGAAATGCTAAGTATTGGTCAGACTGTGACCGCAGAAGTTGTAAAATTAAATGCTGAAACAGGCAAGATTTCGATTTCAACCAAGAATTTACAGCAAGACCCATGGGAACACGTTGCTAACACCTATGAAGCAGGCATGCGTTTAACAGGGACTGTGCGCAAATTGTTGGATTTTGGTGCGGTTGTGGAGTTGGAAGCAGGTGTTGAAGGTTTGATTCATCGCTCTGAAATGAGTTGGACGCGTCAGGATGTAAAACCAACAGAAGTATTGGCGGAAGGTGATGTGGTTGATGTTGCTGTATTGGAAATTGATACAGAGCAACGCCGTATCCGTTTGAGTTTGAAAGAGGTCGCAGAAAATCCATGGCAGGCATGGATGACAGAGCATCCAGAAGGCTCTAAAGTAACAGGTAAAGTTCGCAATATTACAGATTTTGGATTCTTTGTTGGTTTGGCAGATGGTTTGGATGGCTTGGTGCATATTGGCAATCTATCGTGGACTGAAAGTGGTGAAGATGTGATGAAAACCTTCACCAAAGGTCAGGATGTTGAGTGTGTCGTATTGGGTGTGGATGTTGCCAAACAGCGTATTGGTTTGGGTATCAAACAGTTATCTGATGATCCATTTGAGATTTTTATTGCAGGTGTAAAACGTGGTGCAGCAGTGAAAGGTAAAGTGGTTGAGCTTGGTACTGGAGCAGTATGGGTTGAGTTGGCAGAGCATGTCCGTGCACGCTTGGCATTGCGTGAAGTGCCAAGAGATTTGCCTGCGTTGAAAGAAGGTGATGACGTTGAAGCCAAGGTGATTGATGTGAATCGCAAACGCCGTCAGGTTGATTTATCTGTTCGTCAATTCTTGAATGATGAAGAGCGTGAGGCGGTGCGTCAGTATAGCCAATCAATTAGCTCTGAAGAGGCTCCATCTGCATTGGCATTGGAATTACAGCGCAAATTATTGGGTAAAGGTTAATCATTACTTGCTGAATAGGTATTGGATGGGCTAAAGTAAGATATTGTAGTGAGAATTTGAGTTTTTAATGATGTTTTTCTGGACAGTGTAGATGCTCAAGTTTAAGTGTGGGAGGTGGTATGACCAAATCTGAATTGGTAGATATTGTTGCGGAAGCGCACGGTCAAATTACACGGCGTGAGGCTGAAGTTGTAGTGAATGAAGTCATTAATGCTATTTCAGGGGCTCTAAGTGAGGGTGATCGTGTAGAATTACGGGGTTTTGGAAGTTTTACAGTGAAAAAACGGGCTCCGCGTGTAGGGCGCAATCCTAAAACAGGTGAGTCTGTACATGTGCCAGCCAAGGTAGTGCCGCATTTTAAACCAGGTAAAGAGCTGCGCGAACGGGTTGATGCCACAAGCTAAACGTATGACTACCATGTCTGTATTTCATTCGAGTCGAAAACATTGGCTTAATATCGCTGTTATTGCTTTATTAACAGCATTCTTTATTACTTTTGCATTGTCGAATTTAGCATTGGTTCATGTGGCTTTACTGGGTGTGAGAAGTCAGCCTGTAGCACTTTATATACCAGTTTTCATTGCTTTTTTATTGGGTTTTTCGGGAGGCATGCTGTCATTAAGTTTTTCTCGGCGTAAGCATAAACAAGAAATTTTACAATTACGCGAAGAAAATAGTTTATTGCATCAAGAAGTAGAAAATCTTCGCAATATCCCTTTGCAGGATGATGTTTAATATCAACTTTCGTTTTCAGATAGGTACACTATGACTGCGATACTGCTTGTGTTATTGGTGGCAGGGCTGCTGTTTGTCTGGGTGTTGTTTTGGCGACAATGGCAACACGATGATGAAGATGAGTTTGCAATTGTTGAGCATGACGAGCGTGTTTCGCCATTATTGCGCGGGATTAATTATCTATTGGCTGATG
>JAUZQR010000094.1 GCA_030950865.1 Mariprofundaceae bacterium
GGTATTGAAGGGCTCAAACACATCGAATCAAGTATTGTCCCAGGTATTTATGATGCCTCTGTTCACGATGAAAAAATCGGCATTAACACCGATGATGCCTATGATTTCACACAACGCCTTGCTACTGAAGAGGGTATTTTATGCGGGCAATCCTGTGGTTGTGCTTTGGCTGCGGCATTAAAGGTTGGCGAGGCACTGGCTAAGGAAGGTAAAGCTGGTGAAATTGTTACCATATTCCCTGATGGCGGGGAAAAATATTTAACAACGGCGGTATTTGCTGGTGATCGTGTTAGTGATGGTGGTGGCATTTAAAAAATCAGCATACCCAAATGCTACAACTTCCCTATTTCATCATCACATACAACACAATTACGCCCTATCTCTTTGGCATGATATAAGCTCTTATCTGCCCGTTCAACCATCGCCTGAAGATCTGAATCATCATCTTTTAACGCACTCAAACCAACACTAATGGTGACTGATTTTCCATTCATCCCATCAAAGTGTTGCGAAGCAACCGCAACGCGCAACTTTTCAGCAGCTTGCCGTGCTTGTAACACACTGGCATGCGGCAGCACACAAACAAATTCTTCTCCGCCATAACGCGCTACAAAATCCGTTTCTCTCAAACTTTTCTTCATGACCTGCGCAATACGAATCAATACCTCATCTCCACAAGGGTGCCCATAGGTATCATTTACCGCTTTAAAATAATCAATATCAATCAGCAATAATGAAAGGGGTTCATAGTTTCTTCGTGCATGTTGAATAAAACCTTTGCGACTTAAATCAAAATACCCACGGTTATAAATACGTGTTAAACCATCAGTAATGGAGTCTTCCACCGCATCATCGCGCTCTTGCTGTAACTTCTCTCTATGTTTCTCAAGTTCAGTATTCAGCATTTTCAGATGCTCGTAACGTGAAATATCCTTGATTGCAACCGCCATATCACCCACTAGTTTTTGCAAGAAATCCAATTGTGCAGGACTAAGTTCTTGATGCAATGCCAATACCAAAGCACCTACTTTCTCTTGCCTATAAAGCACAGGAAACATGACTGCATACTCAGGTTTCATAGCATCTGTCTTGCCATCCAATACAAATTCAACATCTGATAAGTATTTCAAACTCATCATATGCCCCAGTGATTCCAGCTCTTCCGATACATGTTTTAAAAAAACTTTTTGTGCCTTTGCATCATCATTCATGCCGTGTACTGCGGTTAAAAAGAGGCTCTTTGCTTCAGGCTCATGCAGACATACAGCTCCTGCAAACACTGGAAGGTGCATGCTTAACATTGCCAATACCTCAGAGAGAGCCATCTCTCTATCATTGGATGCCGATAACATAGCAACAGCGGAACCATAAGCCTGATTTAGAGCGTCCCGTTCTAGCAAATCTTTATTAAGGATTTCAACATCTTCGGTCATTTCAATAAAGTGACAGCCAAGAACACCGAGCTCATCTTTTTTATTAAATTCAAGACGTTCATGCAATATGCCGCTTTTAAAATCATCTGCCATGCGCATAAGTTGACGAATCGGATGAAGAATTCGCTTAAACAAAAGAAGTGTTAATAAAACAGCCAAAATGATATTCAGCATAAAACAAATCATGACCGTATAATGCCTATCATCCAGTATAGAGAGCTGCCCAAAACCAACGATGGATACAAGACCCATAGACAGAATGATTGTCAGTATTCGCGCCTTAATGCTCGTGAAAAACATAGTTATTACACAAGCAAAAACACTGCCAGTATCAATATCCCTTCATAAAATCAGTCTTATGACATTTCGGACAAGGCGGAATACGACCTGTTTTCTTAAAGTGCATAGAATGACCGCAATCTTTGCAGGTTAAT
>JAUZQR010000095.1 GCA_030950865.1 Mariprofundaceae bacterium
GTAATGATATGGTTGAACTGCTTAACAAATTGGATCGCGCTTGAGTATGCTTTATGCCGATGTGTCGTGGCAGCCAGTGATGGATGCTGTGCAACAGGCAAAACAGGTTCATATTGTTGCACATGTTTGCCCTGATGCCGATACCATTGGTTCGCAATTGGCTCTTTATCATGCTCTAAGAAGCATGGGAAAATGTGTTGTGATGCATAACAGAGATATTACCCCATATATTTGTCGTTATTTACCTGCCGTGGATGACATTACACATGGCGATGTACCAAGTGATATAGCGGCTTCTGATCTTGTGATTGCCGTGGATGCAGGTTCAATGGGTCGTTTGGGCATGAAACCATCATATTTTGAAGGTAAAACCCTGATGAATATTGATCATCATGCCAGTAATACACTTTACGCCTCTATCAACGTGGTTGATGCACGTTATTGCGCGACAGGCGCAATGATTTATGACTTATTGCAATATCTTAATGTACCGCTTGATATGGGTTCTGCATCGGCTATTTATGCCGCAGTTTTAACCGATACAGCCAGCTTTCGTCTTGCTAGTGTGGATGCTGATGTACATCGCATGGTCGCCGATTTGATTGATGCGGGTGCGGATGTAGGACTGGCAGCCCAATCCATTTATCAAAGCCATAAACCAGCGCGTTTTGAATTGTTAAAACATGCTTTGGATAGCCTTGAGATTTGCCATGATGGGCGTACAGCATGGATTTCGATTACCCGCGATTTATATGATAAAACAGAGCTTACTGGCGAAGATTCAGAAGGCTTTATTGATTATGCGCGCAGTATTGAGGGCGTGGATATTGCTGTATTTATACGTGAGGAAAAATTGCAGGAATGGAAAGTTAGCTTTCGTGCCAAAGCCCCATGTGATGTGGGTGATGTGGCAGGGGCGTTGGGTGGTGGTGGTCATCAATATGCTGCGGGTTGTACTTTATTTGGAACATTGGATGAGGTGCAGGAAAAAATTAAACATGCCTTGGTGGATATACTTAATTCATGATGGTTTCAGGTGTGGTATTTTTGGATAAACCGCTTGGTTGGACATCACGTCGTGCGGTAAATGAAGTGATTCGTATTTTCTCCGTAGCAGGAAAAAAACGTATCAAAGCGGGTCATGCAGGTACCTTAGACCCTTTGGCAACAGGCATGTTACCCATTTTGTTGGGTGATGCGACGCGTTTTTCTGAATTAGGACTCAATGCTGAAAAACGTTACAAGGTTACCTTCGATTTAAGTTATCAAACAGACACATTGGATTGTGAAGGTGAAGTCATAGCAGGTTTTGATAATCAAATTAACCAACAACAGTTATTGGAAGTTTTGGGTCAATTCAAAGGTGACATAAAACAAATCCCACCGATTTATTCGGCAATTCGTATTGATGGTAAACGGGCACATGCTATGGCACGCAAAGGTGAGGCTGTTGAGCTTAAAGCGCGTGATGTTTGTATTCATGCCTTAGAACTTCTGAGCTTTGAGTTCCCCTATGTAAGTTTGGATGTGTCATGCTCGAAAGGCACGTATATTCGCTCTTTGGCGCGCGATATTGGTGAGAAGTTAAGTATGGGTGGTTGTGTGACGGCATTACGACGCACATCAACAGGTGGTTGGTCTGACTCCATGTTTGTGAGTGAAGAGAGTTTAAGGCAAGATAAAGAGCAGGCAGTCTTACCATTGCGCCAATGGTTGCGTGATTTTCCAAGTTGTGAATTGAATAACGATGAGGCTTGGCGTTTTTTAAATGGTCAGCGTATTCAGCTTGAAAAAAAAGAAGAGGGTAGTGTAGCGGTTGTATGTGGTGAGCTTCTTTTAGGTACAGCAGAGTTGAAACCTGGTATGCGTCGTATGGTCTTGCATCCGTTGCGTATTTTGCCATCCTCGCAACATATATTCACATCGAAAAAGGATTCAAAACAATGATAAATCAATGTTATACACGTGTTTTAATCATGGCTCTGCTTGCCTTTATAGGTTTTGGGCAGTTGGCATGTGCGGATCAATCAACATCAAATAAGGAGAATAAAATGGGTTTATTTAGTAAAGCACCGCAAGCAGGTGATGAAGGCATTCCAGAAGGAAATCATATCAAAATTGAAACAAAAAATGGCGATATGTTGATTGAGTTATACTCTGATT
>JAUZQR010000096.1 GCA_030950865.1 Mariprofundaceae bacterium
CGCAGGTATATGCTCTTATTTTTTTTATCCGTGTTCATCTGTGTTCATCTGTGGCAAAAAACATGAAAGCATTAATGATTCAAGGTACGGCATCAGGCGTTGGAAAATCGGTGTTGGTGGCTGGTTTATGCAGACTACTGGCTCGTAATGGTGTGAAGGTTGCACCATTTAAACCACAAAATATGAGCAATAATGCTGCAGTAACAGCAGATGGTGGTGAAATTGGTCGGGCACAGGCATTGCAAGCTTTAGCGTGTGGTATTGAAGCAACTGTGGATATGAACCCAGTGTTGATTAAGCCCGAAGCCGATCAGCAGGCGCAACTGATTGTACGTGGTCAGGTTGTGGGGAAATTAGAGGCAAAACGTTTTCGGGAAGATCGAATTGGTTGGTTAAGCATCGTCTTAGAATCATTTGAGATTTTAAAATCTGAATATGACGTGGTGATTGTGGAGGGCGCAGGTAGCCCTGCGGAACCGAACTTACGCGAAGGCGATATTGCCAATATGGGTTTTGCCGAGGTTGCTGATGTGCCTGTGTGGTTGGTGGGGGATATCAATCGTGGTGGTGTATTTGCGGCATTGAAAGGAAGCCTCGATATACTTTCTGATTCTGAACGAAACCGTGTGCAGGTGTTAGTTATCAATGGCTTTCGCGGTTCAAGAAGCCTGCTTGCTGATGCGCTTACATGGATAGAACAGGACTCTGGAAAAGCTGTGGCAGGCGTGATTCCATGGTTGCCGTTGGACTTACCAGAGGAAGATAGCCCATTTCGCCACACTTCAATGCCAATGGATAACTCAAAATTTAACATTGCCGTGATTGCCTACCCGCGCATGTCCAACCATGATGATATAGACCCTTTGGCAGCAGAATCGGTTGTGGCTATTCGTTTTGTTCGTTCTGCGCATGAACTTCAACCTACCGATATGGTTGTTTTACCAGGTTCCAAACATGTATCTTCAGATTTACAATGGTTAAAAGAGCATGGTTTTGTTGAGGTATTGGAAAAACACCTGCGTTATGGCGGTAAGGTGTTGGGTATTTGTGGTGGCATGCAAATGCTGGGGCAGCTGATTAAGGATGAGGGTGTTGAAGGTGGTTCGATGGCAGGTTTGGCTTGGCTTTCATTATCCACACAGATGCAACCCGAGAAAACATTGCGGCAAGTCGATTGTCTCGCAAATTACCCCTGTAAGACATGTGTGACAGGCTATGAAATTCATCATGGCATATCCGATAGTGATGCAAGCCTATTCCCTTTTGCGCAATGTTCAGAAGACAAGCAAGTGTGGGGAACGTATGTGCATGGCTTGTTTGAACAAGGTGTGTTTCGCAGAGCTTGGCTTGAGTCGGTAGGCTTTGGAGAGAGTGATGCTGTGAACCAGCAAGAACGAACATTGGCTTCACTTGATTTATTGGCGGATGCATTGGAAAAAGAAATTTCTGCTGAACTCTTAGCACCGTTATATGCAACAAAAAGCATAGCTTCGTATGCCAGCAGAAAATTCTTATGATATTATTATTGACCTTGAGCTTAGAATGGCTTTTTGGCGACCCATCGAATCGCTGGCATCCCGTGGCTTGGTTTGGGCGTTGGGCATCATGGTGTGAGTCATTTTTATATAGCAATAATCGGCAAGCAGGCATAGTTACATGGTTGTTTGTGGTGATTGCAGCCTTCGTACTGTTGTGGTTGGGGCATATACTGTTTGGTTGGGTGTTTGACGCGCTGTTGCTGTGGTTATCCATCGGCTGGAAGTCTTTATTTCAGCATGTGCATGACGTGTTGAGTGCAAAAACAGTAAAAAAGGCGCGTGAGGCATTGGCTTTGATTGTTAGTCGTGATGTGAAGGTTATGAAGCGTGAAGAAACGCGACGTTCGGCTTTGGAGTCGTTGGCAGAAAATGCTTCCGATGCGGTGATTGCACCGTTGTTTTGGTTTGTTGTATTGGGGCCACTCGGAGCAGCATTATACCGTATGATGAATACTCTTGATGCGATGTGGGGTTATCGAAACACACGCTATGAACAGTTTGGTTGGTGTGCTGCAAAGGTGGATGATGTGGTCAACTGGTTGCCTGCCAGAATCACAGCGCGTTTGATGTTGTGGGTGGGTGAATCGATGGACTGGCAACAAGTGAGAATACAAGCTTCAACCCATGCTTCGCCCAATGCAGGCTACCCTGAAGTAGCTTTGGCTTATGCTGCGGATATTCGTTTGGGTGGCTCAGTGATACGTGACGGAAAAGTAGATGAACGACCTTGGTATGGAGCAGAAGATGCACGTGATGTGGATGCGATTGTGGCGCGTGAGGCTATGAATATTGTGCGAAATACCCTTATATTGGCAGCATTATTGGTCTTTGGAATAAGTCTTGTTATCTAATATTACAATTCAATTGCATCAAGAAACTATGCCAAGTAATTTTCCGCATGGTGGTGGCGTAGAGGCTGCTGCAAAAGCATGGTCGTGTGATGTATCTGATGTATTGGATTTATCCACAGGCTTGCATCCTGCGGGTCAACCCGACTGGTTGGGTGAATGGTTGCATGAGCATGCTGATTTGGCAGCGCATTACCCCGATGTTCATGGTGAACCTGCACGCAGTATCTTGGCGAATGAATTTGGGGTGAAACCAGAGCAAGTATTAATGACTGCGGGTGCACAAGCGGTGATTGAAGTGATTTTTCAGGCGATGCAATGGAAGTCCATGGGGGTTTGTGTGCCATGTTATCATGAGCCGATTCGATGTGCCAAGCGTGCGGGCTGTCGTGTTTATGCTATTGAAAGTGGTGACAGTTTTCCATCGGTTGATGCGTTATGGTGGACTTCGCCAAACAACCCGTTTGGCAATGCTGAGGCATTCCCAGAGGGCTTGATGGGCGTGCTGGATGAATCATATATGCTATTTTCTGAACGTCGGGAATTAGGGCTAATGTCAGATGTGATTCGTTTGGGTTCGCTGACCAAAACATTTTGTATTCCAGGTCTTAGGCTGGGTTATGTGATTGCCGATGAGGCAATCATTCAGAAACTAAAAGCATGGCTTCCACCATGGCCTGCATCAACATTGGCATTACACCTTTTACCCAAGCTTTTGCCAGAGGCAGATATGCGGGATTTGCAGGTGAAAGATGCACGTGAGCGGTTGGTGAAGCTGTTGAATACATATCATTGGCAAAGCTATCAATCACATGCTTCGTTTGTGTTGGCGCGCCCACCAGCCGCCATGCCGAACTTTGCGAAGAAAAAAATATTGGTTCGTACATTTCCTGAGTGGGAACAGTTGCAAGGTTGGGTACGTTTTGGTTTGCCTTATAGTGATGACGATTGGCAACGTTTGGAGGCTATTTTATGTCTGTAACACTTATTCTGGGCGGTGCACGTTCGGGTAAATCGAAGCGTGCTGAAACATTGGCTAAGCAAAGCCTTCTTGATGTGGTGTATATTGCAACATCACCACAGATGCAGGGTGATTCCGAGTGGAAGAATCGGGTTCGACGACACCAACAAGGGCGACCAGAGCATTGGCAAACGATAGAAGAAACACTCGATTTGTGCGCGATATTGAACGAAATAAAGCCTAACCAGTGTGTTTTGGTGGATTGTTTGACCTTGTGGTTGTTTAATATCACCTCTGCTGGACGAGATATTGAGGTGGAAACCGAAGCACTATGCGCTTGCTTAGCCAAACTTGACCAGCAGATGTTTTTGGTCTCGAATGAACTTGGCATGGGTATTGTTCCAGAACAAAAACTGGGTAGAGATTTTCGTGATGCGCAAGGCCGTTTGAATCAAGCCGTGGCGAAAGTTGCAAGTAACGTTGAGTTTATGGTTGCTGGTATCCCCATGCGGTTGAAGGAGAGCTTATGAGTGTGGCAAGGATTGATACAGCAGCATTGGATGCGGCACAAACCCGCCAAAATAGTTTGACCAAACCTCAGGGTTCGTTGGGAAATTTAGAGGATATTGCTTGTTGGTTTGCAGCGCGACAGGGGAAAACGATTCCTGATATGTTACGCCCGCATGTGTGTGTTTTTGCTGGCGACCATGGTGTGGTGAAAGAGGGAGTCTCGGCTTTTCCATCGGTGGTTACAGGTGAAATGCTCAAAAATTTTGCAGCAGGTGGTGCGGCAATTAATGTTTTGGCAAAACAAAATGCCGCGCGTTTAAGCGTGGTGGATGTTGGTGTGCAGTCGGATGTGTCGACTATTGAAGGCATTAAACATGCTAAAGTTCGTGCTGGCACAGGCAACATCACCAAAGAAGCAGCGATGACAGAGTGGGAATATTGGCAGGCAGTGGCTGTCGGAGAGGAACAGGCAGAGAAGGCGATTGCTGATGGCGCAAACATATTGATTGCTGGTGATATGGGTATTGGCAATACCACAGCCAGTGCGGCGTTGATTTGTGAGCTGGCACTGTTCACCCCAGAAGAAGTGGTTGGACGCGGCACAGGTGTTGATGATGAGGCTTATCAATTGAAATTGAAGGCTGTTCGACGTGCGTTACAGCGCGCACAACACACACCATCCAAGGATGCCATGCGTGAGTTGGGCGGCTTGGAAATTGCGGCAATGGCAGGTTATTACCGTGCTGCGGCACGTTTGGGTGTACCCGTATTGCTTGATGGTTTCATTTCGGCGGCTGCGGCTTTGGCTGCTGTAGCTTGGGATGCGCGTATTTCAGGTTGGATGTTGGCAACCCATGTCTCACAGGAAAAAGGTCATGCTTTGGCATTAAAAGCTCTGGGTTTGGAGCCTCTATTGGATATGAATATGCGTTTGGGCGAAGGTAGTGGCGCGGCTTTAATATTACCTTTATTGCAATCGGCAATTGCCCTGCATAGAGATATGGCAACCTTTGAAAGCGCAGGTGTGAGCGATAAATGATAGAGCTAAAAATATAATGAACCCCATTGTTATTGACCTAATTCGCCATGGTGAAGTCGCAGGGCGCAAACATGTTGCGCGTGGGCGTACGGATAAGCCATTGTCAGATGAAGGTTGGCAACAACTTTGTGCTGTAAAAGAGTGCATTGGTAGGGTTGATCAGGTTGCCACATCGCCGTTAAAGCGGTGTCGTTTATTCGCTGAATCATGTGATGAACCTGTGCTGATGATAGAAGATATGCAGGAAATTGATTTTGGTGATTGGGAAGATAAATCAGCCGATGAAGTCGAAGATCAGACTTTATTAGAACATTTTTTTGATAGCCCTTGCGATTTCCAAGCTCCCCACGGCGAAGCCTTTGATGTGTTTAGCAAACGCGTTCTTCTTGCATGGCAAACTTGGTTAGCGAGTGGCACGGGAGAGCATCGTATTCTGCTGGCACATGGCTGTGTCATTCGGGTGATTTTAGCGCATTTATTGGCTATACCGAGCAAGAACTTTTGGAATATTGTGATTGATCCAGCGGGCTGGACACGTGTATCGTGCTTGCAGGGTGAAAAGCCACGTGTGTTGTTCATCAATCGTGATGCAGGGGCAATATGCAAGGTTTGATTGCTGCACTACGTTGGATGACGATATTGCCTATGCCCAAACAGATGGAAGAAGGTGATATGCAAAGCATATTACCATGGCTTCCCGCAACAGGCTTGGTTGTGGGTTTATTTGTCGTGTTGGCATGTTATCTCGGAGCCTTGTTTGACCCTTGGCTTGGGGGTATGTTCGGCGTATTTGCATGGCTGTTGATAACGGGTGGTTTGCATGCGGATGGTTTGGCAGATTTGCTGGATGCCTTGGGTGCATCGCA
The DNA here is from genome assembly GCA_030950865.1 of Mariprofundaceae bacterium. Classification (GTDB taxonomy): domain Bacteria; phylum Pseudomonadota; class Zetaproteobacteria; order Mariprofundales; family Mariprofundaceae. The sequence goes on from JAUZQR010000096.1 coordinate 5,763, forward strand.
TGGTAATGCTGAGCGTTTTATTGCGGTCTTAAAAGACCCGCATATCGGAACATTTGGCGTTCTTGGTTTAGTCTTGTTGGTCGTAAGCAAGCTTGTGCTATTAAAACTTCTGATTGATTTGGAAGCTTGGTGGGGATTGTTTCTGATTCCAGTTTGGGCGAGATTGGCTGTGCTTTTTTGGTGTCGGTTGCCTGCTTTAACAGAAGGCTTTGGGGCGTACTTGCAAGGCGTGGATATAGCCTATCAAACCAATATGGTTTTTGCAGGTTTGTTACTTATCAGCTTATGGCTTGCTCCAATTTTATGCTTTGCTGTTCTAGTCATTTATATCTGGTATGCGTTCTTGAAATATTACGTGAAAGGCATGAATGGAGATTGTTTGGGGGCAGGTATTGAATGCTCAGAAATTGTATTACTGGGGTTACTGCTGATTTAAGGCGTCTGCTTCCAGTTTCGGATGGGCATGGTCCATTTTTTGGAGGACTACTACTTGAATTCCAAATGCGTTTCTATCCTATCATAAAAGGCACTTGTGATTTTTTTTGTGACTTGATTCAACAGCTTATTGCGCACTTGCGTTTCAGACGGTATTTGATGCTCAGCCTTGCGCTCTAGCTGACGTTGCAGGCGCATATACACCAAGGCTTCTCTTACTTTTTTATCTAGCAGGTCTTCTACTGCATCTTCATCATTGATAGCTTCTGGGCTTGTAAAATCTAAGTCTTCTCGTTCATATACTTCTTCTTCAAATGAGTCAGACCACACCACCTCACCTGTATTCTTGCGCACCAATAATACACGCACATGCATACTAGCCCTACGGGTGGCATCACCATATTGCCGATGACGCTCTTCATCATAGCTTCCCCACTCAACCTTTCCTGCCCCCATTATCCAAGAAAGCACTTGTCCTTGCATGATTAAGCCATTGTTCGGCAAACTATC
>JAUZQR010000097.1 GCA_030950865.1 Mariprofundaceae bacterium
TCACGAATACAATATGCCACAGATTTACCCACAATTTCATGCGCATCACGAAAAGGAACACCTGCACGCACCAAAGCATCCGCCAAATCCGTTGCTGTGGCAAAGCCTGATGATGCAGCTTTGTGCATGACAGATTTATTGACCACCATACCAGGCAACATATCACCAAATACACGCAAACAACCTTCAAGATTATCGAAAGCATCAAAGATGGCTTCTTTGTCTTCCTGCATATCTTTATTATAAGCCAAAGGTAATGATTTCATCGTCACCAAAATGGATACCATCGCGCCAATAATTCTCCCTGCTTTACCTCGCACCAATTCGGGCATATCAGGGTTTTTCTTTTGCGGCATAATGGATGAACCTGTGCAAAACGCATCAGGAAGTTCAACAAAAGAAAACTGCGCACTCATCCATAAAATCAATTCTTCAGAAAAACGTGATAAATGCACCGAACAAATGGATGCAGAAGCCAGTAATTCCATAATAAAATCACGGTCTGATACCGAATCCAGTGAGTTTGCAGTAGGCGCATCAAAGCCCAGTTCGTTAGCAGTAAATTCACGGTCTATATCAAATGTTGTACCTGCCAATGCCGCCGAACCAAGGGGACATTGATTCATACGATTGCGCGCATCCATAAAACGCGCCGCATCACGTTCAAACATTTCCACATACGCCAGTAAATGATGCCCAAGCGTGACGGGTTGTGCCGTCTGCAAATGAGTAAAGCCTGGCATAATGGTATCAGCATGCTCTTCCGCCAATGTTACAAGCACCGATTGCAAGGTGAGAATACGAGCAAGTAACTCATGGGTGCGTTTGCGTAAATACAAACGTGTATCGGTTGCAACCTGATCATTGCGCGAACGGGCTGTATGCAGGCGTTTACCTGCATCACCAATTTTATCAGTTAAGCGCTTTTCAATATTCATGTGCACATCTTCCAGTGCAATGGTAAATTCAAATGTGCCAGCTTCAATGTCAGCTTCAACATCATCCAAGCCTTTTAAAATCGCTGCCAAATCATCCTCTGAAAGGATTTTTTGCTGCGTTAACATTTTTGCATGGGCACGCGAACCAGCAATATCTTCCGCATACATACGAGCATCCACATGCGTGGAGGCATTAAAAGCTTCTACAAAGGCATTGGTCGGTGCATCAAAACGACCGCCCCACGGTTTATCAGACATCAGCTTCTCCCATTCACAAACATATAGATACGGCGCGGACTATAACCGCTTATAAGCTATTCATCATTATAATAAGCAACTTCATGCACAAGTAAGGTGCAAAAAACTATGCAAGCGTTATGCTGCGCCATCATTTTTGTGTTTTTTAACAGTTAATATGTAAATAATATGAGCAGATAAACCTTTTTAGGCTTATGCTGCACTAAGGAGACATCATCATGGCTTTAGACGTCTATTATGATAAAGATGCTTATCTTTCGATAATCAAAGGTAAAAAAGTAGCTATTATCGGTTATGGTTCACAGGGTCACGCCCATGCAACCAACCTAAACGACTCAGGTGTGGACGTTGTTGTTGGTCTTCGCACTGGCTCTTCATCCATTGCAAAAGCTGAAGCACACGGCTTAAAAGTAAGCAATGTTGCTGATGCAGTTTCATCTGCTGATGTGGTGATGATTCTTACCCCTGATGAGTTCCAATCTGTATTGTATAAAGAAGAGATTGAACCAAACATCAAACAGGGTGCGACATTAGCATTTGCCCACGGTTTCGCGATTCATTACAATCAAGTAACTCCACGTTCTGATTTGAATGTTGTGATGATTGCACCCAAAGCACCAGGACACACAGTTCGTTCTGAATTTGTACGTGGTGGCGGCATTCCTGATTTAATCGCTATTCATCAAGATGCCACAGGTGATGCTAAAGCGATTTGTTTGTCGTATGCATCAGCCATCGGTGGTGGTCGTACTGGTATTATCGAAACTACTTTTAAAGATGAAACAGAAACTGATTTGTTCGGTGAGCAAGCTGTTCTTTGTGGTGGCGCAGTTGAATTGGTGAAAGCTGGTTTTGAAACATTGACTGAAGCGGGTTATGCACCAGAAATGGCATACTTTGAGTGCCTGCATGAATTAAAATTGATTGTGGATTTGATGTATGAAGGCGGCATTGCCAACATGAACTACTCCATCTCAAACAACGCTGAGTATGGCGAGTATGTAACTGGACCTAAAGTGATTAACGAAGAATCACGCAAAGCCATGAAAGAATGCTTGGCAAATATTCAATCGGGTGAATATGCCAAGAATTTCATCCTTGAAGGTCAATGCAACTATGCTTCGATGACTGCGGCTCGCCGCAACAATGCTGCACATCCAATCGAAGTCACAGGCGAGAAACTTCGCGCTATGATGCCTTGGATTAACAAAATCGTAGATAAAGAAAAAAACTAAGACAGTTAAACATCTAAGTATTTTAAAGGGGCTCCCAAAAGGAGCCTCTTTTTTTGAATCATTTATTGACCCAAATGGCGTTATTGTGTAGACATGTTGCATTGGTTCAGCCTTACTAAGGAGTAAAAATGAACTCAAATCAAACCGACTACCAAGAGTTCTTTGAATTTAGCCTAGATGCAATCGTTTGTAGTGACCATACAGGACACATCACTCTTTGGAATCCCGCTGCAGAAAAAATGTTTGGCTACAATGCTTGCGAAGCTATTGGTCAACCACTTACCATCTTAATCCCACATGAGACTCAGGCACAACACAATGCCGCGTTTGAACATTTTATGCTTACTGGGAAGTCTGCCAACTTAGGTAAAGCCATTGAAATCAATGCCCGAAAGAAAGATGCGAGCGTTTTCCCTGTAGAGCTATCATTATCTGCGAAGAAAACTCCTCAAGGTTATAAAATATCTGCCATATTACGCGACATTACAGAAAGGAAACAGCTCGAATCCAAATTAAAAAGCAATGCATCCAAACTACAATCTATTTTTTCAAATATCTCCAATATTTCAGTTCAAGGCTACGATAAAAATAGAAAAGTTGTGTTTTGGAACCAAGCAAGCGAAGAAATCTATGGCTACGCTTATGATGAGGCTATCGGACAACGTTTGGAGGATTTAATTATTCCTGAAGCTATGAAAGAAGGTGTTGTTTCATCGGTTAATCATTGGCACGAAT
>JAUZQR010000098.1 GCA_030950865.1 Mariprofundaceae bacterium
CCAAACCCACACTTAAACGATCTGCCAACACATCACCCAATAATACGCCGCGTTTATCACCTTTTTTCAACCACTCACCTTGCTGCACAAAACCATACAAACGACTAACCTTCTTCTCATTATCAGGTTCAATACCACTGACCAATACACTGGCATTCGCTCCCGCCGCCGAAGCCAAACCCGATACACGAATACGATGCGTCCAAGCTTGAATATGAGGCATATTTTGTAGGGCTTTATCTACTTCTAACGTATCATGCATATAATCACTAATGCGGCGGCTTTCTTCAAAGCCTTTGGCATGCACTTGCACATGTCCCATTTGGGTAAGTACAAAGTTTAGTCTCATATTTTGCAGCCAGCCATCATTCATGGCGGATAAAAATGTTAAGGCTGCAATACCAATCGCTAAGCCCAATACCGTTAAACCAGTACGCATGGGGTAGAGCAATAAATTACGCAATCCAAGCCGCATATAAATCCTAAACATGCTGAATAGCCTCAACTGGTTGTAGCTTTGCTACCCGCCAAATGGGTACAAATGCCGCCACAATCGCGGCAGCCATCACAGAACCAGCCGTTTGCCATAAATGATTAGCATCAATCTCGGTATATACAATCGGATCAACATAAAAACGTGCAATGGTGTCCATTTGTGCAGATAAATCGATGCCAACCGCATGAAACCAAGCCACCAAAGTTAAACCGACAAACAACCCTAACAACACGCCCAAAGCACCCAAAATCATGGATTCTACAATGACCATACTAGCTAAAACACGGCGGCTACAGCCCAAAGCTATCATCACACCAAATTCGCGCACACGCTCCAACATGCTCATCAAAACAGTATTCATAATGCCCGCTGCGACAATCAACAACACCACACCCAAAAAGATATAATAAAAAGCATTTTCCAAATCAACCCATTGTTTCATCATCGGATACATATCGTACCAACGCAATACTTCATAATCTTTATGATTTAACGAGGCGCGCAACAATGCGGTGACCGACTCCAAATTCTCAGGCGCAATTTGCAAGACCACACGCGTATAACGCCCCTGCATTTCAAGCATTGTTTGCAGCACATCCAGTGGCACAATTGCCAACCCCCTATCAATGCCCATTTCACCACTGGAAATAATGCCAATCAACTTGAATTTATCGGCGGCCAATGCACCAAAACGATCTTGGGTCAAAAAAATCACATCATCACCCAAACTCACTCCCAAATTGCGTGCTGCTGTTGCTCCCAATACACAAACTGCTCCATCACCAGCTTGCAAAAAACGCCCTTGATCAACTTTTTCAGCAATGCGTGTGGTTTTCGCTTCGGTCTTGGCATCCATACCCAACAATACCAAACCTTCAGAGACATCATCACCCGCTGCCAAGGCAAAACTATCCAAACGCCAACTCAAGGCTTTTATTTGACCTGAATTTTGGGCTTTGGACAGTGCTTTCATCAGTTCTGGCGTTTGTTTCATATGCCGAGATAGGCTCGATTTTTTAAAGAAATCAGCGTGATGAATCTGCACACTACCAACAATCACTTGCTGCAAATTCCGCATCATGGTGTTGTGTACACCATCATTAAAGCCCCACAAAAAAATCAATGCACTTAAACCTGTCGCCACCGCCGCAACCGTGACCAAGCTGCGTTGCCAACTGCGAGCAATATTGCGCCAAGCCAAAGATAGAATCATCGGCGTGAGCTTGCTCTACGCAAATTAGCGCGTGTAAAAATATACTCTGCTATTGGCTTATCAAACGTGGCTTCTTCTAGCTTTAATAATGTTTTCTTACCCTTACCATTTAAAGGCTGCATGCTCCAAAGCGTGGGAATACGCCGTCCATCCATCATGCGCACTTCACTAAAAGCCAAATGCCGAATATGCGTGCCATGCTCATCATAATAATCATCGCTTAGAGGAATGCCGCTATCATTTACGACATGGACAATCTTACCCCAAACCACTGGAGCATCAGGCTTGGCAGTGGATTCAATGGTGATGCTATGCTCATCTTTTGCGATGATACTATGGTTATAATCTTCCACCACCGAATCCATTTTAACCAAATCATCATTGGTAAAGTCCGAGCCCATCCAAGATGAGAGCATCATGGATGCGGGA
>JAUZQR010000099.1 GCA_030950865.1 Mariprofundaceae bacterium
GAGCTCTCTTTCAAAAGCCTATCAAACCTGTATTTATCAGCTTAAATAATTTTGAGCTCAACTATCATCGTTTTTTCAGAAAAGGCATATCGCCACCCGTTGAAATTCCAAAATTAATGAATACAAAAGCGCTAACAAAGGCTTTTCTCAGCACTGATCAAAGGCAATCGTCCACTGATTCGAAAGATATGGCTGCTAAAAAATTTGCCGCTACCATCATCACTAGAGCTTTAATGTCCAAAGCAAATAGCTTCTCTATTGAGCCCCAACAAGATGTTTGTTTGGTAAACCTTTTTCAAGATGGCAAAATCCATAATTTATTTCGTTTTTCCATGTCCAATCACAAAGCCATGCTGAGTGCCATGATGAAACTGGCAAACATTGACCCCTTCAAAAGCACTGGAGTTGATCAATTCAGTCGCTGCAAGGTTAATTTTCAAGGGCAACAACACATTCTATGCTACAACTTCCGCCAGACACCCACGGGAGAACGGGTGGTGGTGCATATTCTTGACCCCAGTGTTGCAAAACTAACCATCGAAAACTTTGGATTCTCCGCTAACGCTATTGATTCATTGAAAGAAACGTTACAACACCCTGGAATCATTGTTGTGACGGGCTCAAGCGGCTCGGGTAAATCAACCATGCTGCAAGCCATGACCCGTTACGCCACCACATTACATAAAAACATTTTCACGATTGAAAATATTATTGGTTTGAAAATTGAAGGGGTACGCCAGTTTCAGGTTAAACCAGAAGGACCTTCCAAAACAAAAATACTAAAAGCCTTGCAAGCAAACCATGCCAATGTTGTTGTCATTGACAGTATCGATAAAGAAACACTTCCCGCTGTTCTTGATATTGTTGAGAGTGGCTGCCTTGTTTTACTTGCCGTAAATGCCAAAAACATAAGTCGTGCTATGACCAAGCTACTTTGTGCGGACATTTCACGCTCAAGGCTGGCATCTGCTCTAAAGTTGGTATGTACACACAAAATAGTACGAAAACTGTGCTCTCATTGTAAACATGTAGAAAAGCTTCATGCAAGCACCCTATTACAATGGCAAATACCAGAGCATCTACAGTTTCAAAATGCCAATGGTTGTGACGTTTGCAATCGTAAAGCCTATTTAGACAACCTGAATTTGAGCGAATCCCTTGCAATAAGCTCTGAGATTGCAGAGCTCATTAGGCAAGGTGCATCTGGTCCAGAAATATTTGAAGCAGGTAGGGCTGAAGGCATGCTCACCCTTATCGAACAGGGCATGAATAAAGCACTTGCTGGACTCACATCTCTAACAGAAGTGCTTGCCATGGTTCCATACCATGAAATTTTTTCAGTTAAAGAGCGGATGCGAATAGGGCGTATTATGCCATTGCAAACTACTGAGAAAATTTCTGAAGCAGCCAAAAATAACATTTTTGATGCCGCTGATATCAAGGAAGTCGCTACTCCTGAAAAAGTAGATACATCAATTGCGTTCGATGCTTCAAATAACGATGCAAAACAGAATATAGTACTCGATGAAGTCGCAAAAGAAGTAGAAAGCCCTCAACAAAACACAGCAGAGGAAAACAAAGCATCCATTCTCTTGGTAGATGATTCACCTGTTACTCTCGAATTCACACGGCATATACTCAATGTATCAGGGCATTTTCATGTTGATACTGCTGAAACTGCTATCAAAGCGCTACAAATGCTTCAGGAAAAACAATATCACCTTGTCATTACCGACCAAGAAATGCCTGAGCAAACAGGACAAGAATTTATTGAAACCATTCGACAGCATTCATCATTTAACCATGTTGGCACGATCTTATTAACAGGCAATCTCAATGAAATGATGGCACTGGAAGGTGGCGCTGATGGCTACATTGCCAAGCCAACAGATCCTGAACTTCTGGTTGCGAGAGCTAAGTCTATTTCTGACATATATAAACGCCTATCAAGTGAAACCACCTCAAAGCCTGCCTCTACAATTGCGCCGCCAACATACGAAAAAGCTGAAAAAGTCGAATTTACAGAACAGGATATGGCTAAAATATCAAACTTTGAACTCGATACAAACAGCTCAAAGCCCACAAAAAAAGCAGCCTCTACAACTGCAGATCAGACAGAAAAAGAAAAAACGGAATTTGATAACCTATTCAAGTAAACTTTTCAAAACACCTAACTGCAAGTTAGTGTCCCGCTTATGCGTATATTATTTTTATTATTACTTTCTGTCCCCTTATTTTCAACCCATGTACATGCAGCCGAACTGCAACAAGCCACCTTCAACAATGGCGCAAGACTTATTGTTGAAGAGGATCATTCTGCCCCTATTGCTATGGTGCAAGTATGGTTAAAGGTAGGCGGACGCGATGAAGTGCCAGGCAAAACAGGGCTGGCACATGTCTTTGAACACATGATGTTCAAAGGCTCAAAGGCCTTGAAACCAGGTGAGTATTCCAAACGTATTTCTGCCATGGGTGGCAATGACAACGCCTTTACCAGCCATGATTTTACAGCTTATTTTGAAACAGTTCCTGCTGAACAAGTCGATACTGTTTTAAAAATGGAGGCCGAACGCTTTGCTCACTTAGATTTAAATGAAGAGGAGTTTGGGCGCGAAATTAAGGTTATCATGGAAGAGCGCCGCATGCGTACTGAAGATGACCCAAATTCACATATGTTTGAAGAATTATCTGCTGCGGCATTGCGTTTACACCCTTATCGCAACCCCGTAATTGGTTGGATGCAGGATTTAGAGAAGTTGAATATTAAAGATGTGCGAGCCTTTTATAAGAAGCACTATGTCGCACGCAATGTAACCGTGGTGATTGTTGGCGATGTGGATTTCAAACATGTGAAAAAAATTGTTGCGCGTACTTTTGGACACATGAAAGATGTAAAAGTGCCACCACGTTTTAACCCAACCGAACCAGAGCCTTTGGGCGCTAAACGTGTTGATGTTCATCTGCCTGCCAAATCCCCTGTATTGGCAATCACCTTACCTGTACCCGTTTGGCTACCAGGTAAGAATGACTCGGAAACTGCGGCATTGGCTGTTGCCACATACATTCTCGGTGGAGGTCGCTCCGCTATTTTACAACGTCAACTGGTGGATGAACAACGCAAGGCTTTTTCTGCCAGTGCAGGTTATGATCCTTTTGGCATGGGTTTGGATTTATGGTATGCCTATGGCATGTTGGGAGCCAAACAATCACCACATGACTTTGAAAAAGCACTATGGGCAATTCTAAAAGATATGGGGAATAAACCTGTGTCTGTAAAACAATTGCAAATCGCCAAGAAAAACATGATTGCGAACGAAATTTTCGCTCAAGATTCATTGTATTTACGCGCCAAAGAAATCGGTCGTATGGAAACAGTGGGCATCGGGGCTATGCATAAAGACGAATGGCTGAATGCGATTCGTGCTGTTACTGCCAAAGATATACAAGAAGTTGTGAGTAAATACTTTCGCCCCGAACGTGCGACCACAGGGATATTAAAGCCAGAGGTGCATTCATGAAACGTTTAAATATTCGTGTATTATCGTTTGTATGCTTATTGTTTGGGTTTAGCATCAATAGCTATGCAGTGCCTTCCATTCAAACAGCCCAATTAGACAACGGTTTAAAAATATTACTGGTTGAAGCACACAATGTGCCCATGGTATCTTTGCAACTTACCACCCCTGCGGGTAGTCGTTTTGATACTACAAACAAAGCGGGAACAGCGAGTATGCTGGCAACTGTACTGGGTGATCATACCGCCAAACACGATGATAAAGCGTGGGCTGAATGGTTAGACTCTGAGGCGATTCGTTTGGGCGCATCAGCCAGTCGTGATACCTTAAGTCTATCATTAACCGTAGTGAAAGAATCATTAGTAGTAGGTTTGAATGCTTTTTCAGAAGCTTTATTGCAACCTGGTTGGCATCAAAAACGTTTTCTAAGTTTGCGCGAAGATGACATGGCCGCAGCCATTAAATCACAAGAAACACCTGGCACACAAGCCGCACAAGCTACAGCAAAACTACTCTACGGAAGCCATGGTTATGGGCACACCACAAGCGGTACAGCTAAAAGCCTGCCACACATCCAATTAAATGATTTAAAGATGCTATATACAAATCAAGTTCGACCTGTCGGCTCGGTACTCGCAGTTAGTGGCGATATTACCATGCAAGAAATACTGCGATTGTTAAAACCACGCCTGCAAACTTGGCAAGGCAAGCCAAGTGTTGCCGCTTTGGACATAAAACAACCCAGTATTGTCCGAGGGCAGTCCTCTCATGTAACCATACCTACCAGCCAAGCTTTGGTACAATTCTCACGTTTAGGTATCGCGCGAAGCAGTGATGATTTTTTCCCACTATTTGTGATGAATCATCTGTTGGGCGGGGGAGGTTTCGGCTCAAAACTTATGGAGGAAGTGCGTGAAAAACGTGGCTTGGTATATGGCGTTTATTCGTATTTTATTCCTTTGGCTGCACCAGGTCCTTTTATCATCACCTTGCAAACGCGGGCTGAACAAGCTGGAAAGGCAGCGCAAGTTGTACGTGATGTGATGCAATCATTGGCGGATGGTAACATTGATAAAAAACAGCTTGATGCGACAAAAAGCAACCTAGTTGGTAGTTTTGCACAGCGTATGGACTCCAACCGTGAACGTGTTGGATTATTAAGCATGATTGGTTTTTACCAAATGCCATTGGACTATTTGCAGAACTGGACTGCACATGTTCAATCAGTCACGCTTAGCGATGTTCGGCGCATGACCAAGGCTTATTTGCAAACTGGTGATTGGAATATTGTCCAAGTGGGTCCTGCTAAGGAGCAAAAACAGTGAAAACAGTTCTTATTGTTGAAGATTCAAGCACCAGCCGAGATATTACCAGCCATTTCTTACAGCAAGGTGGTTTTCGTGTTTTAGAAGCTGAAGATGGTGCTGATGCGCTGAATATTCTAAAAGCTCGCCATGTCGATTTAATTTTAACCGATATTATGATGCCAAATATGGATGGATGGGGCTTATATCGCGAAGTTCGTGCCGATAAACGTTATAATTTAACACCTTTTGTATTTCTAAGTGTTTTGGATGAGTTGGATGATCAAATTAAAGGTTTAACACTGGGTGTGGATGACTACATCACCAAACCAGTGACTCCGCCTCAGTTGATTGCCCGCGTCAATACGGCACTGATGCGCAGTGAGCGTTTGGCAAACTATTTTTATCGTAATCCCGTGACTGATTTGGCAACATCACGTTATTTTCGTGAACGCTTGATGCAAGAAGATGCCCGCTGCAAAGCATCTGGACATGATTTAAGTCTCGTTGTTTTTGGCATTGGCAATTATGTGTCGTTGGTTCGGGCGCACGCTGAATGGTTTGCTGAAAGTGCTGCTCGTTTAACAGGGCAGGCATTGAAAAAGCGGGCTCGCTCATTTGATGTGGTCGCTGATATGGGGCAAGGGCGCATGGCGATTTTACTTCCCAACGCCCCATTAGAACAAGCAAAAGCATGGGCAGATAATGTTGCAAGCAATTGGAATGTCTCCTTGGTTTGGCCTGAAACACAACAGAATGAAGCTGTGGATATTGGTTATGAATGCGCAACTATTTCCGGGAATGGCGATGCTATGGATATATTGGATAAACATTTAGCATCATTTGATCGGAAATGGTAGCAGCATAAATCGCTAACGTTATGCGCATTACAGCAGGTGAATTTCGTAGCCGAACGTTAAGTGTTCCGGATATTGATGGTTTAAGACCAACATCCTCACGCGTACGTGAAGCTCTATTTAATATCCTTGGAGATATTGAAGGCTGGCGCATTTTAGACTTGTTTTCTGGCTCGGGTATCATGGCTATAGAAGCATTATCGCGTGGTGCTGAACACGCCATATCCATTGAGCAGGACAGAAATGCCTGCCAATATTTACGTCCGCTTGCCGAGAAGTTTCATGTTGAAAAATGCTGGCAGATTCAACAGGCATCATTACCCAAAGCCCTTGATGGCATGCAAAACCAGCATTTTGATTGGATATTTGCAGACCCACCCTATGATGTTGGCATGGCGGAAAAGATTCCCCTTTGGTTACAACATGCGAATATCACAACAGCATCATTGGTCATTGAAGAGTCCGTACGTGCAAAACCTCAATGGCCACAAGGCTGGAAAGCTTCCAGCCGGCGTTATGGTGATACCAACTTATATTTTTTAGAACAGGAACTCCATTCATGAAACGTACAGCTATTTACCCTGGTACTTTTGATCCTATCACGCTTGGGCATGTGGATGTGGTCACCCGTGGCTTAAAAGTTTTTGATCGTATTGTTATTGGCGTGGCAGAAAATCCAAAAAAAGGTCCTATGTTTGATTTGGAAACACGCTTGACCATGGTGCGCGAAACCTTTGCCGATAACGAGAATATTGAAGCCGTTAGCTTTACGGGGTTATTGGTTGATTTGGCACATGAACATCATGCAGCAGCTTTATTGCGCGGGCTTCGCGCCGCATCGGATTTTGAATATGAGTTTCAAATGGCAACCATGAACAGGCATTTAGATGAACGTATTGAAAGTGTTTTTGTGATGGCGCGAGAGGATTACACCTTTGTATCCTCCCGCTTTATCCGTGAAATATCGGAAATGGGTGGTGATGTTACCTCATTGGTTCCTACACCCGTGCTTTCTCGGCTTTAGACCGCTTCAATACTATATTCAGTTGCCATTGTATAAGTGGCTTCTGCCGCAAGTTCAACAACATCATCAAGCGCGTTAGCAGTCTCCACACATAACATATGCAGATAGCCATCTTGTCCCAAATCGCCCATTTTAGCGGCTGTTTCTATCCACGGATTCCACACAATGGCAGATGCGCTGCCTTGATTGCGAATCACGATAACGCGCTTCATCCCCTCATCAACGATACGCATTTGACTGCCTGTATTGACATAAACACGGTCTGTTTCTTGTGAAATAGTAACTGCGCCATCTTGTTTTTTGCGCGTAAAACCATCTACTTTATCAAGATATTCACAACCTTCCAAACCTTCGATATGCACGTTTCGCACATCCGAGATATTAAAATAAGTATGCAATGCTTGCCCTAATGTAAAACTTGTATCACCTAGATTTTTTGTTTCTAGGGTAATTTCCAAACTTTTCCCAACAACAATATGTAGCTGTACTTGTAACGGATGCCCACACACGGCTTTGACTTGTTCATTTTGCTGCATTTCCAGACTGATACTGGTGCGCCCATCGGCCAAAGACTTTGAAGCAATCGGTTTCCACGCCTCGGTACGTGCTGGACCATGGCCTGGCAAACTAGAGTCGGATGCATGCGGCCCAAACCAAGGCCAACATATGGGAACACCACCACGCAGAGATTTTTTAGGAGCAAACGTAGCATCTTCGGACATCCAAATAAGTTCAGACGCGCTTTCGGGCTGAAAACTCAGGATATGCGCGCCCTGCAAAGCGATGCTCGCCTGTGCAAATGCGTTGTTTATTTCAATCACTGGCATATCACCTTTACCCAGCTTGAAACTTAAACTTCCTTCAATACCCCATGCTTCATTTAATACTGAAATATCACCCATTATAATTTCTCCATTAGTTCCATTTCGCTTATTTAACATAGTCAGTGCAACTTTTTTACCTATCATCTCACACACTACACGTTTTTCATGTCATGAACCAAGGATAAAACCATGCCCATTCCTCTCGCCTATATTGGTGTTGTTTTAATCTGGAGTACCACCCCACTTGCCATTGCTTGGAGTGGTGATGCTGCTGGTTTTATATTCGGTGTAAGTAGCCGTATGCTCTTGGGATTAATTCTCATCTTTATCTTCGCAACAATCATGCAAACCAAGCTTGTATGGCACAAGAAAGCGCGTTTGGCATATCTTTATGGCGGTCTAGGCATTTATGCCAGTATGCTGGCAGTCTATTGGGCGGCGCAACAGATTCCCTCGGGTTGGGTTTCTGTATTATTTGGTTTAACACCTATTTTTTCAGCGATTATGGCATCATTCTGGTTGGAAAATGAACATTTAACACGCCACCGCATGTCAGGTATTAGCCTTGGGCTCATCGGATTATTGGTTGTTTTTGCTAGCAGTCTAAGTTTGAGCGAAACGGCTATTCTGGGTGTTTTTGGTGTTATTCTTTCAGGCATAATTCATTCCGCATCTGCCATTTGGGTCAAACGGGTCAATGCACAAGTGTCTGCTATTAGCATGACTGCAGGTAGCCTTTTGGTTGCCACACCGTTATTTATACTCACTTGGCTATGTACACAACCAGGCTTTGCAGAAACACAACAAACACTAAGCCATGCACCGAACTATACCCTGATAGCGATTGCCTACCTCGCACTGTTCGGGTCGGTATTCGGCTTCTCTTTATACTTTTTTGTCCTCAAACACGTGCAAGCCACACGCGTTGCACTCATTTCACTCATCACCCCAATGACATCACTGATGTTAGGTCATTACTTCAATCATGAAGTGATTACGCTTAACATTATCATCGGTGCGGGGCTAATTATTGCTGGTTTGGCACTTTTCGAGCTTGGTGGAAAACCACTACCCAAGTGGGTTCCTTTTCGTCCCAATTAAAAGAAAAGGAAGCTCTGAACAAGTCAAACAGGCTCTTTTAACACAATCTCAGATTCTCAGGTCTTCTTAGACTTATTAATCATCATGCTCATCTTCACGCTCGTGCTCATCATCATCTCCACGGTTACGTCTAGGCGCAACAATCACTGCATTTTTACCATAACCTCTATGCTGACGATTATACCGTTTATTTCTTGGTGTCGTGATAACAGCCCCTGCTGCTGCACCAACAGCCGCACCAATGGCAGCCCCTTCAACAGCACGTCCAGAATCCGCTCCAATAACAGCGCCAGCCACGCCACCCACCACTGCACCAGTGGTTGCTGCACGCTGCTGCTCATACGTAGCACAAGATGAAAGCCCTAATACCAACATAAACATCAATAACTTATTCATAACTCAACTCCTTGAAAATACACCCTTATTATAATTCGTGGTATAAAGAAATACAGTGCAATACTTACATCAAACCAGTGTTAAAAATACCCTCTTTGAAAGGGTTGCAAACTACTCAGCCAAGCAATTGCTTGAACGATTAATCATCATATTCGCCAAAGTCATCATTATAATCTTTTCCATCAAACCGAGGCTGTTTCGAAGCAGCACCCTCTGTGCTAGTCTCATCACCCATTCTTGCGCCATCAGCACCATCTTCATAGAAGTCTTCATACATAGCACAAGATGAAAGCCCTAATAGTAATACAAACATCCATAACTTATTCATAGTTCACTCCTTTAAAACGCCTTTATTGTAGTAACTGATGAGAAAATAATATAGCCCCATGCTTATTATAATGTAGGGGCGGACTCAAAGTATAAGTGCAACAGCGATTGAGGTTAAATTGCTGCCATGGGAAAATATTATACACACTT